>NZ_CP029758.2:3052744-3358019 GCF_004006395.2 Clostridium sp. AWRP
ACTGTTTTAATCTCTTTTTCAATCTCTCTTCCTTAACCTTTTTACCTATATTGTCCAAATTTCCCACCTCCATAATATTATTATACGATTTTAGCGTATTAATTCAAGCAATAATTATGTTATACACGTAATCATTGCAATTTTTTCTTGCTATTTTACATTCTTTCTGATTTTGTTTATACTCTAATTATTACGTTATTTACGGAATAAACGAGGCTTATATTATGAGTATAATAGGAACTAAATTAAGAAAAATTAGAAAAGCAACTGGACTTTCATTAAAACAATTATCTTCTAAAATTAATGGTAAAATATCTATATCCTTTTTAAGTGATATAGAAAATGGCAGAAGCAATCCTTCCTTTGAAAATCTAAAGCTTATTGCTACTGCCCTTGAAACCCCAATTTCTTATTTCATAGAAGATTCAAAGGATAGTATATTCTCTAGCACCATTGATGATGCAGATTTTATTCATATAATTAATCTGCTTCAGGACTTTAAAGATTGGAGTATAGAAGATAAAAAAGAACTTTTATTCTATTTAAAGGCTAAAAAAGTTATTAGGGATAGCAAGCATCAATGAAATTTATATATTATATGTTTGCTAAAATATAATCTAATGAATAAATGTAAGGAGCTACGAAACATGTATAAATAAATTATATGCAATGAATGGAGTATAAACGGAAATGGATGCTAATATTTTTATTCTTTTATTAAAGTATATGTTCGGGTAGAGGAGTATTAATTAATAGTCAAAATGGAATATTATTGTTTAAATTTATATTTCCTGAAATTAAAAGCAAAAAAGGTTTATGGGTAACTCCCTGTGGTGGAGTGTATAACTGATGGGTAAAAGAGAAGGTCACCTTCTCTTTTTTAATAGGGTATCCTTTTATATGTAAGAGATTCTATTAATTTATCTATATTATTCATTCCCGTTAGATCCTAATTTGAGAAATAGTAAGATGTCCAAATTGCTTTAATAGATCCACTATTTGTTTTTGACCTTTTGATAAATAAAACACACTATCACTCCTATTTATTAATACTTTAGATTGGTGTTATAATTTTATTATAATTTGATATTTTGGGAGATTGAAATAAACGCTGTTCAAAATAATAAATCAATGCGGCTTATGAAAAATGTAAAACAACTCAGTAAATAGTAATTTATAGAGTAGCTTAATTGTTTAGTTTGAACTCAAATAAATAGATAATTGAGAGGTATTAAAATGCGAATATTATTGCTTTACGGAGTTAATTGTACACGCAAAATATGGGATAATCTTCGCCCATATTTAGATAATTATGAAGTGGTTTATGTAGAATACCCACATGAGATTACACAAAAAGCAAATGATATAGATACTATTTCAAAATGGGTTTATGAAACTTATAATGGTAAACCTTATGATGCAGTTATTGGACATAGTCTTGGTGGAATAGTTGCTTTACAATTAGCTTCGAAATATAAAATGAAGTTTAATAAGATAATTTACTTAGACACAAATTTAAGACCAGCAAATGAGTTCTATCGAAATCTAATGACTGTTGAGCATATGACCGAATATGGTAATGATATTCTTACAATGTTTCAAAAAGAAAGAAAGTTTTATACTTCAAATTTATTTAAATCTATTCAAGAGGAATTTGACTATACAAAATATTTAAAAGAACTTACGCAAAAAGTATATGCTATCTATGGTGATAGAAACAGGCCAGAATATAAAAATAAAATTACTGACTTAAATTTATCCAATGAAGCATTATCAAAATTAGATTTTAGGTTTATTAATAATGCATGCCATATGATTATGATAGAAAATCCAAAAAAACTATATGAAATGATTGATGAGATTTTAGAATATAGGTAATTTCCAATTTTAAGTTGATTATTAATTTCAATTTAAGACTAAGTATTATGCTAAATAGCAATTTGTATAGATGATTTGAATGAAAATAAATCAGAATTTATAAGAGAGGAAAATTAAAATATGTGTACTGATTTTGTTAACTTAACAACAGAAAATCTTGCTAATGAACATTTATGCTGTATTATACACAGTAAAAAACCCCACCAAGGTATTGACAAAAAAAGACAATGGCTTTCTGATAGACTAAATGAAGGTCATGTTTTTAGAAAGTTAAATGAAAAGGCAGCAGTTTTTATTGAATATGCTCCTGTTGAAACAGCTTGGGTTCCTATAACCGGTGATAACTATTACTATATATATTGTTTATGGGTTTCCGGTAGTTATAAAGGAAAAGGATATGGAAAATCACTAATGGAGTATTGCTTGGCAGATGCAAGAGAAAAGGGTAAATCAGGCATTTGTATGCTCGGAGCGAAGAAACAAAAACATTGGCTTTCTGATCAATCATTTGCAAAGAAGTTTGGTTTTGAGGTTGTTGATACTACCAACAATGGATATGAACTACTTGCACTTTCTTTTGATGGAACAACACCAAAATTCACACAAAATTCTAAAAAGCAAGAAATTGAATGTAGAGATTTAACAATTTATTATGATATGCAATGCCCTTATATCTATAAAAACATTGAGAAGATAAAACAGTATTGTGAAATGAATAATGTTCCTGTATCTTCAATTCAAGTGGATATACTACAAAAGGCAAAGGAATTGCCTTTTGTTTTTAATAACTATGCTGTGTTTTATAAAGGGAAATTTGAAACAGTGAATTTATTAGATATCGGAAGTTTAAAGAGAATACTCAAGAAATGATAATACAATTTTGGGTTTTCCATTTGATAATTAGGACTGTCTATTTTATCAAAAAGGAAACCCACATATCTCTGATGAATTAGTGTTTAGAGATTATTTACAAATTGATAATATATCTATAATTTTTTTGGTTCATCATTATATATATGATGTTCGTAATAATCTATCATTGTGGCACAAGATAAGAATATTGTTCATCAATATATTTTTTCAAGTTTTGAATCTAACATACAAAATACATCCTCGACAGTTAAAATATCTTGTTCAGTCACTATAAATCCCTCCCTTAAAATATAATTATCATTCTTTCTTAACAACACATGAATTAGTTAAAAATATTTTACAATTGTAATTTAATTGATATAAAAATTGTAGCACATTTTTTCATATATTTTCACAGGTATATAAAAAGTATAGGTACCTTTAACACTGTATTATTCAGTTATCAAAAGCCTTCGTTCGTGTTTAAAGTATCAAACGTTGTGTCTCAAATATTTCATTCTCAGAATATTTGAAATGCGATGCAAAAACACCACAAAATTCAAATGAATAACGTGGTGTTCTAAAAAATTGCTAATTCTTTTAACTATTATTTAAACCATCTAATTATTATTTTGTTTTAACTGTAATACTCTTATCCTTCATAATTGTTAAATTGGAACCGTCATATGTTCCTATCTTAATATCTCTAGATTTTCCAATTTTATATATACATATTGGCTGAGTATCATTCCTATATTTGTTATATAGACTCTTAGCAATATCATCAGTAGCTTCCCTTATTTCGTTACCATCAACAGCCAAATATGTTGGTGTATTAATTACATTTCTTAGACTCTCTTTACCATTGTATTGCATAGCTTCCTTTATAACTAAATAATCACCTTCAATAAAGTAATCCTTTATCTTAAGACTTATATCCGCATTTATAGGTAATACTAGTGGTTTAGGTGCTGTACTAACATCTAATTTTACAGAAGGAAGCTTTTTTTGTTCTTGATTAGTCGCGATATATACTGGTATGACTGTTATGCTATTTGAGTTTCCTGTATTAATAAACCTTGTTGACCATCTACTTAAATTTGCTGAATTGTCATTTCCGCTTCCATTCCATAACAAGCCACACCCTTTATCATTAAATGCTATAAAATCCACATATTGTTTTTTCTCAACATATTTATTAATATCTCCTGTACCCTTTATGACTACTGTTAAAGGTGAGACTATAACAGTATCTACTTTTCCCTCTATACCATTAATTCCAATTTGTTTATTAACGCTACATTTAACTGTATTTTTTACTAACTTGCTTTTATCAATGAAGAAACTGACTCCCCAGTTTCCTTTCTTGCCATAAAGTTTACTTACATCCATATCTATATTCATCTTATCTTTTTTCTCATATTGAGACCAGTGAATTTTCTGAAGTACTTTAACAGTATTATTATCAATAAACTCCCATGAAGCTCCACTACCTATATCTAATCTTTCGCCATTTACCTTCAATGATGTAGGTATCATAAGAGCATCTACATAGTCATCTTTAATTTCCTTATTGTTATTTTTCACAATAAAGTTTAAGAAAAGCTCATTATCATCTGCTACTGCACTTTCAAAAGTTACATCTATACCTTGATCAGATTTTGTTTTGCCAATAACATCAATGTAATCTTTGTACTGTTTGTTTACACTAATTAAGTTCTTATTTAATAAATCCCCAATCACTGGTATTCCATTTGCTAATGCTGGATTAACTGATATTATGGAAGAACAAATAATGAAAGTTAAAGTAGCTACAATTACTGCCTTCTTTTTACCACTTAATTTTTTCTTAGTTATAGTCTTTCTTAAATTAAGTTTAATTCTAGCTTTATATTCCTCACTTACACAAGCCTCTTCAAATTCTTTTTCATCTATATCAACATCATTTAGGATTTCGTAAATGTCCTTCATACTAAACTACCTCCAAATTTGATTTTATCAATTTTTTTCTAAGTTTTCGTTTTTCTCTGTATATTCGATTGTCTACAGCTGCTTTGGTTATATTCAATTTTTCAGCTATCTCTGTGGACTTGTACCCTAAAATAAATTTTAGAACAAAAATTTTTCTATCCACTGGCTCCAAATCATCTATTAGTCTCATTATTTCATTTTTATTTTCTAAAATAACCAGTTCATCTTCAGCAGAAGCCTCACCTAAAATCTCAATAGTGTCTAAAACAACCTCTGCACCCTTAATCTTTGTCCTATAATAATCAATAGCTTTAAACTTTGATATGGCAAAAATCCATTTCTTAAAATCTTCTGTTTTTCCTTTAAATTTATCAGCATTGTTCCACACAGAAAGAAAAACGTCATTAATGCATTCTTCTATAAATCCTGAATCGTTGAATTGCAGCAAAATCTTGCGTACTGTGCCTTTAACCAATGGAAGATATTGGTCTATGATATAATCTAAGGCCTTATCATCTCCTTTTTTTAGTTTTTGAATATAGTTTGTTTCATTTAGTTTCATATTAACTCTCCCTATAAACAGGTATTTTGTAAAAGCTCTTACACTCTATATAACGTTAATAATAAAAAATATTCTCATGTTTTTTCATATTTATTAAAAGTTTTTATATCATTATTACAATTTTTCAATATTTTTTACCAACTAGGTAATAAAACCCACCCATGTATTCATTATAAACATTTTTATTTTTTTATATAATATTTTACTATTCTGAATTAGCCAACATTAATAATATAATCCACCATATTATTCAATTGTCAAAAACATCCGTATATTTAAATTTATTGATTTATACATATAACTCATATTTTGCATAACTAAATTTTCCAACCAACCAATTAATTTTCTGTATATTTTTAGTTGTATTTTGTCTATGATTTTATTATAAAGTATCATAGGAGAAATTCAGACAATGGAAAATATACTTGAAAATGTAAGAGCATATTTTCATGGAAAAATGAATTTTGCAGCTGGTATCTGTAAAAAACTAAAAGTCTCTGAAATAATTGAAAAATCTCTTTCAAAATCCAATGGACGGAAGCCCGATATTTCATATGGAACTTTAGCTGAAATGATGATAGTAAATTTATGTGACAGCCACAAACCGTTATATTTAATACAAGAATATTATGAACAGAAGTATAAATATGTTCTTAGATTTGATATTTACAAGGATACTGTAAAAATACAAGATGCACTTGAAGAGGCGAAATCATAATTGGTCCTGGAAAAATAAAAATGATAAAACTTACATTAAAGTCTATAGTTTCAATATTTCATAATGTTTTAATATTTGTTATCAAGGAAAACGGTATGAAAAGAAGGATATTGATGAATCCGTTAAATGATAGCCAATCAAAAATAATTAGATATTTGGGATTGGATGAAACAAAGCAAAATAAGCTTGATAACTAAAAAATGACGCAGTTTAATAAGCCCTCGATATTAAGACTTTTTACCACTAACACAGAAATCTTTAAAATTTTAAAATTAAGCACTCTTTTTAAGTTGAAAAAGATATGTCCCTGTTCTATCTGACTGAATTTTATTATGGAGCTTATTTATATTATGTGCCATCGCTAACAAAACATTTTTCGCCAAAATATTATTTTTACCTTTACTTAGATATCTACGAAATCCCATATCCTTTTTTATCTCTGCAAAAGAGCCTTCGGCTTGGATACTTCTATTCATTGTTAATTCGCAGCTTTCTTCACTTACAATTCTTTCAAGATTCTCTTTGCGAAGCATGTTCAACAGCTTTGAAGTTTCAAAATTTTTAACTCTTTCTTCTAATGGAATTTTACAGTTATGTCCTTTTATACATTTACTCTTATATTTACAGTTACTGCAATCTTCACATGTATAAATTGTTTTTTCACTAGTAATTTTAAAATACTTAAAATACAAGAAGTTCTTCATGCTTTTTATAAATGGAATCACCATTGCTGTATCTGTAGGCTTAGCACCTATAGTAAGCCATACTATATATTCAGAATCAATTCCATTATGTTAATTTTACCATAAATCTTTCACTCTTCCGAGTGAGAGATTTATTTTTTTATTATATAAAAAACTGCCGCACTAATTTTTTAGTGCGACAACTCCATTTAAAAAACACTTATTAAAAGTTAGTGCTTAAATAGTAAGTGTCAAATATGTTCTTTCCAACTTTAGTTGATTTTTATTAGTTCAAGACGTAATATCTTTTAAAAGCTATTACGTCCATGTATAACTCCTTTAACTAACCTAAGTTTATTTACACTTCCTTCAGCTAAACCATTGTTATAATTACAGTTAATATTATTTTTAACAGTGTTTGTATAACTTTTTAGATAATAATCAGAAGCTATTTTTTTGACTTTATTTTATATATTTAACATATTTAACCAAAAGTACTTCAAAATTTAATCCGACAAATTGAATTTTACCAGCTTTACATTATGCTTATAATTTCATAATCAAGTACTTACTTAACTGCCCGTAGTTCGATATATCCCCTCGTACCAATGGGTTCTAACTGTATGCGGGGATTTGTATCATCCCAGGCATATCCAATGACTGTCGGATCATAGCGGTTCATAGAGGTTTGCACTGCTTCAATTGCCTCACAGTAGTTTTCTTCCGTGAAGGGTTCTCCCTGAAACATCAGATATTTAACCTTCGGCAATGCGATCACATCAAAGTCATCGGGAACGAGACCGTTGTAATCAGCATCTACCTCAACGCCCTGAACATATTTCGAGGTTCCGGGTTTGCGATACTGCTCAGGTAGCCAGAGACACACTGGTTCTCCACACAAAGATTTCATACTTGTGATCATACCCCATACGTCACAACCAACCTCCTGACAATACGCCCAATATTCCATTGCCTTTTGACCGCGTTTGATAATAACTTTGCGGGAGGGTTTATCAATTACCTGAATAAAGACATTTTTTATATTTTCCACGTTACTTGACTCCTTCCAAAGTTATCTAAATTTTACGCCATATGGAGTGAACAAATACAAAGGAATCGGATTTAGAGCATATTCTTTGGGGTTACAGCCGAATTCCCGAAAGAATGCTCGTTGGTAGCCGTCCACACTTCCAAATCCCATATCATAGACCACATCGATAATCCTGCAGGTCTCATCGCGCAGCCGGAGTGCTAATTTGGACAGTTTGAGCCGCCAGATGTAATCTGCCGGAGCCAACCCAGTCAGTTCTTTGAATAACCGGGCGGAATACCACGAAGAGAAAAAGGCAGCTTCAGACAAATCTGCCAACGTAATGCGTTCCGTTAAATGAGCCTCAATATAATTTTGCATTCGTTGAACTGCTTCCACTTTTTCTATCATCTGTATCACCTCCTGACAATTTCTATTATAGAAACCTTGAAAGAGAATTTCTCGACTTTCTTTGCTTTGTCTTTTTTGACTTTATATAAATAACCACCAATTCAAATTACTAGTTATACTACTACCTTAAACTTAAAAATCACTTTTTCCTTTTTACTTTTGGAGCAGGAAGTTCTTTATAAAGCTCAGTAATCAGTTGATATAAGAACTTCTTATTATCAACATCATCAACTAAAAGCATTGGTTTTGCACCATCATAAGGCAATTCCTCTGTTGCCCCTAACATGAGCTGTTTGCTAGCTTTGGTTATCTTAACCAAAAAACGGTCATCATATATTCCTCCAAAAATCTTTCCTTGAAAATATAATATATATTCTCCCATCATTTTTCTATAGGAAATATTGTTCAGTGTATCTAACTGTCCAATAATAAAGTCCAAATACTCTTGACTAGAAGCCATATCCTATTTCCTCCACAAACTTGATTTATTCTTCCAATTCTTTTTTTAAATCTGCTATATAAAGTGATTGTTGCTTTTTTTATGCTCATATTTTACTGAATGAATATTTATAACTGCCTTTAATAACATAAAAAGTAGAACTAATTAAAACCATTTCTCTAGTTTAACAGGACACTAAATACACATATTATTATTTTTAATTTACTTTCAGTTGAACTTTTTATGTTTAATATGCTTCTTGAATGCATACAATATTGAAAATTCTACAACTAAAATAATAAGAGTTGCTGCCAATATAATTAATACTTGTTTCCATAATTCCAACGTTGTAAATGATAATGCATAAAAATAGCATAATATTGAAACAACAAAAATATTTAAATATAAAATATTTTGCTTCTTTATACATTTGTCTTTATTCATCTCATTAACCTTCTTTACAAAAATTTACTTTTACATCACATAATTAAGAATATTATATTCTAATCAAATTGTAGAATCAAATGTTTATGCTCATAAATAAGTTTGTTTGTTAAATACATTCTCAACATTTTTACACTTATTTATTTTCTTTTGACTTTAAATATTTTTGTGTCCAAGGGCAGACAAAAATGCTCTTACCACATTTTGATTCACTATGGTATATTAGAAATCCTACCATTTAATCTTTTAGTTACTGCTGCAGTTCCCATGTAACTTCTCATAAGCTGGAGCTGTTTTCCATACACTACAAAATAGCACTGCTTCTTTGCAGGTGTTAATCCTTGCATCATTATTTAAGTTTGTATTAAATTGAAACATTTTCATTTTTTATTCACAAAAATTAACCACTGGTTAACTTAATTTTCTTGATAAAATATTCAGGATCTTACTTGTGATACATATTCTCACTTACAAATATAGCTCTACTAAGATTATACCAATGGTTAAGACTAGAAAAGAAGAATTAATTATAAAATTAGAATAATAAAACATAAACAAGTTGAGGTAAAAACAGCATTCGTATCATGTACTGAAAATTAAATGTTATAATATGAAATTGCTATTTATGAAAAAAGCTGTGTAATATCAGTGAACATGTCCACGAACAAATTATCTAAACTATGGTAATTAATATAACAAAAAGGCGCATCAACGATTGATACGTCTTTTAAGAAATTTACAAATTATAGAATTATCCTATTGTACTAAAAGTATTATAATTGAACATTTTAATTGAACATTTATAGTACATTAGGCAGTTCAATTAAAGATTTGAACTCAACATCGGGTTCAAAAGGCAATACTTCTTTCTTACCATTAAAACGATTTATCCAAGATGCATTAAATCCAAAGCTTTTTGCGCCAGCGATATCCCAAGTGTTACAAGAAATAAACAATATTTCATTCTTTGCGAGATTATATTTCTCAATAACCAAATTATAAACACTAGAATATGGTTTATACATTTTAAGGCTGTCCGCAGAAAATGAGTTATCAATATATTGATCTATTTTAGAATTTTTAACTGCCTTATCTAACATATTGGGCGAAGCATTGGATAATATTGCAGTGGATATTTTTCTTTCTTTTAATTCAGATAAAACTTCAGGAACTTCTTCGTAGCAATTAATATTTTCATATGTGTTCAAAAGTTTTAATTTTAAAACTTTATCTTTAACATTAAAATAATCCATAGCATAATCTAAAGATTCTTTAGTTATATACCAAAAATCTTCATATCTATTCATAAGACTGCGTAACCAAGAATATTCTAATTGTTTAGATCTCCAAAGTTTTGAAAAAGGTTCTGCTATATCCCCTAATTTTTCGCAATTTATTTTTGTGACTGAATTAATATCAAATAATGTACTATATGCATCAAAAACGCATAGTTTAATGTTTTTAAATTTTTTCATAAAAAGCCTCCACGCTAAATAAAATTTTAAGTTAACTTATGATATAATTATAAAACAAGATTATTTCGATGAATATGGAAATGACATTTTCAATATATACAAATTGGGAGGAGATTGTTTTGAAACCAGATCCTATGGTAAATGATATAGCATCATTAATAGCAGAGCCTTCTAGATGTATAATGCTTATGAGCCTACTTGGAGGACAACGTACAGCCGGAGAATTAGCTAAGACAGCAGGTATTAAACCACAAACAGCAACCTTTCATTTATCTAAAATGGTTAGTGCTGGAATAATTGAAAAATATGCATATGGTAGATATAGATATTTTAAATTAGCTAATGACGATATTGCAAAGTTGCTTGAATTACTTATGAAACTTTCAAAATCACCTAAAATAAATTCATTAAATCAATCTATACATTCACATGCTTTAAGATATGCAAGGCTTTGTTATGATCATGTTGCCGGAAAATTAGGAGTAAAACTTAAAGAATCTCTTTTAAAATCTAACTATATTAAATTAGAAAATGATATATTCTATATTACTGAATTAGGTTATAAAAAATTTATTGAACTAGGAATTATAAAAAGTAAATTTAAAGATATAAATTCTTTAAATGGTGTTAAATGTTATGATTGGAGTGAAAAAGAATATCATATAGCTGGTAAATTAGGACACATAATTGCTGCTGGATTGATTGAATTATGTTGGATTAAAAAATCTCTAATAAGTAGAGAGTTAGAGGTTACAGAAGTAGGTAAAGTACATTTATATAAAAATTTTTATATAAAGTGCTAAAATTCTTGCCTATGTTAAGATTATATTATCCATAATTGCCTTACATTTTATACAAATTTAACTTTCTATTCAATTATTGTATTAACATAGGTTTTGTTGGTTTATCTATACTTGTGCGCTTAGAAGTGGCTTAAATCTTAGACTTCAACATTGTTAACATATAAACAATAAGAGAATCATAGCTGCAAAAACCATTCTAAAGTATGGGATTAAGTGATAATATTGTAGAGTGAGTTAGTTCGCATTTGTAAAATATTGTTTATTATAAAAGTTAGAGATTATCTTAAAAAAGAAATTAAATACGATAAATTAATTGTGAATGAAGGGAGGAATTTCTATGGAACATTTATGTCCAAAGTGTAATAGCAAATTAACAAAATGTGTTGCAAAAACAGGTACAATGTTCAATTTAACAGCTTATAAGGTTCCAATAAAGCCTTTTGCTAAAGAATATAGTGAGTTATATCCATATGTATGTCCTATCTGTGGCTATACAGAATGGTATGTAGAGAACCCAGAAAAATTTAAGTAGTAGGTTCAGAATCTTCTTATCTTGCGTCACAACGATAAAATATTATGCCATAATTATTATCTTAAAAATGGTGGTTGTCTTGGAGGTAAACTATATTAGCATTATTATTACTATTATTAATTTTACTTTGTTACTAGCAATTATATTTGGCATATATTAGGGCACCGTAAAATTTTTTAAATAATACGGCGTTTCAGTAAATTATTTACTTTTTCTTTAACAAATCCTGCATTTTGATAACACTTAATTGCATCACAAGAAAAGAACTTTACGAATTAATATAAGTTATTATTTCTTCTATATTTTTCTTATTTGTATAATCTACTGATTTATCATATATAGAAAGCATACCTATTTCATCAGGCGATAAATTTTCCTGCTTTTTATTTTTTATTTTCCATTTCAATAGTGTCATAAGAAATTTATCAAAAATATTTAGTTTACTATAATTAAATCCACCTCTTAAATAGAAAAATTTGATAGACTTTTGTTGATCTGTAGTAAAGTTTTTATTTCTAACTTCAGTTATCACTTCATCTCTTGAAGGTGATGCCCCTGTGGCAAAAACTACAATCTTTTTATTTCTTAATTTATTAAAGTTTTTTGTAATTAAATTTATGCCAATAATGCCTACGGCATACAAACTACCACCATAAATTATGGTATCATATTTAGCCAGCATATTAATATTAACATTTACTGCATCAAAAATATCTGCTGATAATTCTTTTGAAATCCACTCTGCATATTTCTTTGTAAAACCTGTTTTTGATTTATATATTACCACTGTTTTCATACTTATATCCATTCCTTTCTTAAGACAGCAAATGTCATGAATGAAAGCATTTCTTTTAATTTTTACCTCAATAATTTACGATTGTGATTTAATTGATATAAAAATTGTACCACATTTTTTCATATACTTTCACAGGTATATTTTCGTAATTTTATAGATACAATAATTCTAAAAATGAAAAACATTGGACTTATAAGCAAGTTATCTGAAAGCTTTAAAGATAAAAGAAAGTAAAAGTCCGTTATAATATATTCTGGTCAATATTTGGGTGTATTTCCCTTTATTGAATTTATTCAGTTGTATGCTAGTTATTCCGCAGAAGTAAGGAAGCTTCTTGATCCAACCTTGGCTCTAGTATAGCAGGGTTGGATAGCTACACCCAAATTACGAATTGAAGTTTACATTATCCTTATATATTTTTAAAAATCAAAAAAGTTTCAAATTTGATTTGTACAATTTATATTTTTATAGTATACTATTTAAGTTGTTGAAAATTGGTAAGGATGTAAAGTTAATGAAAGAAACGTTAGAAAAAGTAAGAAATAAACTATATACTATGTTAGATTCTGGTGAATTTACTGATGAAGAAATATTATCTGTAAGTCAAGAACTGGACAAGCTTATCGTCTCTTATTATAAACTTACTTCATTAAGCTTTCTTGAAAAACACCCGAAACTTTAGGTAAATAAAACTTAATTTTTTTAAGTTTTATTTTTTTTTTTTGCAAAATTGTAAATTATAGAAGGATAATTCAATATTTTGTAGAACTTATAAATAAATACTTATTAGTTAGGAGGATATAAAAAATGAAAAATTTAAAAGAAAATGTATTGAAGAAAAGTATGAAAGTGGTAGGTGACTTGTCTTTGTCTTTGGCAACAATCGTTATAGTTCCAACATCTGCAATAGGCGCTCACCAACCAAAGTGTCCTGATGATCTCTTAAAGTAGTAATTACTTAATACTTTAGTTTTTATAAATGTTGTAATTAAAAATTTTATAAAAAATCCAAAAACATTAATTTTTAATCTACAACATTTATAAAAAATGCGAAAGCGAAGTGAAAATTATATGTATGTTGCCTTACATGAAATAATATTAGATATTATAGAAGCATTACTTTTTTTAGTCATTTTTGAATCACTGTATGATAAAAAGAAGTTTATAATACATAATAAAATTAGAACAGGGTTATTTTTTATATTATATATCTTTGTAACTTATTGGAGTACATACCATATCACGTTAGTTTACCACACACTATTACTTGTTATATTTGACATTTTATTACTTGCCTGCATTACAAAAATAAAAATTTTTCATTCTGCAGTTATAACCTCTTTATTTTTTACAATAATTTTAACTACAGAAACTGTTATTCAAGTTATCGAGATACTTATATTTAATATAAACTTAAATCAAATCTTTTTGAATTCTATGTATTTTAATATTTTAATGATAATATCTAAAATATTACAAATAATTATTGTAGCATTAATTTTTAAGTTTAGTTCATACTTTACCAAACTTAAATTATTTGAAGAAGAAGGAGCTATCTTTGCTAATTTAATACTTGAATTAGGAGTGTTTACTATATTTATAATTTGTGTAAACTATGGTATTTTCAGTATAAAAAATATACAAATCTATAATCTTATTATCTTTATTATTTATTTTATATTTTTAATATCAAAATTTAGAAGTTTAAAAGAAAAACAATTAGCTGTAAATATACGCATGAATTATAAAGTTCAACAACATCATATTAAACAAATGGAAGAAATAATTAGTATAATAAGGCAAGAAAAGCATGACTTTGCCAATCACATAAATGTTATACAGGGATTATGCCTGTTAAACAAGCCTAATACTGTTGAAAAAATAAACGACTATGTGCTGAAAATTTCAGATACCATACAATCTTCTTTTAAGTACTTGGATACAGGAAATGATTACATAGATGGATTGTTGTCCATCAAAAATAACTATGCCATAAAAAATAATATAGAATTTGATGTAATGATTGATGAACCTTTTGATTTGATAAAAATCAGGCAGGATCAATTAATAAGCATTATAAGTAATTTAGTGGATAACGCTTTTGAAGCATTCCAATCTAAATCATATACCAATTATAAAGAGATAGCTGTTAGTACCTTTAGAGAACATGAATATTTTTATATTGAAGTAGCTGATAATGGGGATGTCATTCCAGAAGACATGAGAAAAAAGATTTTTGATAAGGGCTTTTCTACGAAAACCAGCAAAAAAAGTGACCATGGTTTTGGACTATACATTATCAAACAGCTAGTTGAAAAAAATAATGGAAATATATATGTGGAAAGCACTGCAGAAAACACTAAATTTTTAGTAAAATTTAAGATAGAAGGATAAATAAATGGATGAACTTATAGGATCTATAGTAAAGAAAATTTCTGAAACAAACCCACAATTTTCTGATTTGGAACTAAAAAAGATGGAATATGGCTTACTTTGTATTTTTGATGAAATAACAAAAATTATTCCATATTTTATTATATTCTGGCTGCTTTCACTTCAAAAATACTACATAATTATTCTCATATTTTTCTGTCCCATTAGATTATTTTCAGGTGGATATCATGCAAAAACTTACTGGGGATGCTTCTTTATTAGCTTTATTATATTTTTAGGAATGATTATTATAGGTAAGTATATTTCATTTAATAGTATTATCTTAATACCCTTATTAATTATTTCATTTATATTTGTTTGCATTTTTGCTCCAGTAGACAACTTTAATAAAAGAATAAAAAGTAAAGAACGAAGAAGGAAGCTTAAATACATTTCTATAATAATTACTTTCCTATTAATTGTATCATGCTACTTCATACCATATAGATTCTTAAATACTGCTGTAATATCAATTTTAGGTGCAGTAATAATGATGATGATTGGTAAAATAAATAACGACAACATTCCTAGTAATTAGCAACCATATAAGAACAGTTTGAAGACTTGCTAACACTTTTTATGTGTTACATTAAATAAGGAGATAGCAGATACAATTCTTGGGAATTATATTTGCTATCTCCACATAACGCTTGTATTCAAATCTAAAAATAAAATTGATTTATCCAGATTAGGGTTTCTGTCAAAATGCATATCAGTCCATTTACATATAACACTTTTATAATCAAACAATATATCACTTTTAGCATCTCCATACTCTTTTGCAAGAAATTCTATGCTAGGAATTGAACTTTGAATACCCTCTCCTATCTTTGTTCCATTTAAATTTACAAAACCTGCATATGGGTCAGATAACTGTTGATTAACTTTAATCTGTTCTGATAAGTTCCCATACTCAGCACAGTTGTATACACATAATTGTGGTTGAAATCCATACTTATCATCAATTTCTTTGAATTTCAGTGCTAATTTCATTAAATACATGGCATTTCTTGTAGTTGAAATTCCAACTTTCAATTTGTAATCAAAATAAATCATACTATCTCTATAATATTCAGAAAAGTGATAATTTTTAACCTTTGAGTCTTTATGGTTTGCCATTTCACCTAACTCTAAATCGTGAGTAGATATAAATCCCAAGTTTCCAGTTCTACTTAATTGTCTTACTAAAATCATAGCTCCTGTATGCCTGTCTTTTGAATTAGTTCCTTTAAAAATTTCATCTAATAAAAATAATACTTTTTTCCCTTCTTTTGAAGCTTTAACAATATTTTTGATTTTTAATATTTCTGCATAAAAAGAAGATATATTTTGTCCTAGATTATCATCTATTCTCATACAACTATATATATCCATAATAGTACAGCAAAATCGATTTGCACATACAGGAGCCCCAGCGTATGCTAATACAATGTTAATTCCTATTTTTTGCTTCTAGCATCAGTAAACATAAAATTCCTCCCCATTCCTAACTATTAAAACTTAATATGAGAACACATTATAAAATTATAAAATAATAAATTCATCATTTAAATCAATTTTATCACACCAATTTCATACAATACATATTCAAAATAGAATTACATTGTAAATATAAATTTTTTATCATTTATAGTAAAATAAGTGCAAATGCCAACCTTATAATAGTTTAACACTTGCATTTATACAGTACCAACGCTATATTTTTTTAATAATAAACTTAAATAAGCGATTCATACAAGCTTATTAAATCTTCAACGCTTGTTTCTTTTGGATTACCAGGTCTGCACGCATCATCATAAGCAGACTGTGCTAAGAAAGGGATATCCTCTCTCTTTACAATATTTTTTAAGTTTGTAGGAATTCCAACATCCTCGGCTAGTTTTTTAACTGCATCTACAGCAGCCTTTCTGTATTCTTCTACACTCATATTCTCAGTTCCTGTAACTCCCATAGCCTGTGCTATATATTTGTATTTATCGCCAGTTGCTTCTGCATTATATTCCATAACAGTTGGTAAGATAATTGCATTAGCAATGCCATGAGGTGTATCATAAAACGCTCCAAGTGGGTGTGCCATAGAATGCACAATACCCAGTCCTACATTAGAAAATCCCATACCAGCTATATACTGACCAAGTGCCATTCCTTCTCTACCTTCTTGTGTATTATCAACTGCACCTCTTAAAGAACGTGAAATAATTTCAATTGCTTTCAAGTGAAACATATCAGATAGCTCCCATGCTCCTGCTGTTATGAATCCCTCAATAGCATGTGTCAGTGCATCCATACCTGTCGCTGCTGTTAAACCTTTTGGCATAGATGACATCATATCAGGATCAATTATTGCAACAACTGGTATATCATGTGGATCTACACATACCATTTTACGGTTTTTCTCTGTATCAGTAATAACGTAATTAATTGTTGTCTCTGCTGCAGTACCTGCTGTAGTTGGAACTGCGATAATAGGAATACTCTTATTCTTAGTCTTAGCAGCACCTTCCAAGCTTCTTACATCAGCAAAATCAGGATTTTTTACAATAACGCCTACCGCTTTTGCAGTATCTATTGATGAACCACCACCAATAGCAATAATATAATCAGCACCACATGCCTTAAAAGCCCTTACGCCAGTTTGAACATTTTCAATAGTTGGATTTGGCTTAATTTTAGAATATACTTCATATACTAATCCGTTTTTATCTAATACATCCAGTACTTTTTTAGTTACATTAAATTTAATTAAGTCAGGATCTGAACATACAAATGCTTTTTTAAATCCTCTTATTTTTGCTTCATCAGCAATACTATTAATAGCACCTATTCCATGATATGATGTTTCGTTTAAAACAAATCTATTTATCATAGTTTTTTCCTCCAATTAATATTCATAATAAGAAAGTTCTACATTACTTTTTATTAGTATTTCTTTATATCTAATTTCACACTAACTTAATATTTGTCTATTCAATTGTTATCATTGTTCTTACAACAACCCTAATTCTTTCATAACCTGATTTATATTAAATTTAGTTTTCTCATCTAATGACAAAGCTGGTAAAATTTCAAATTTATCTTCTCCAATAATTCTAGAATAAGCAGCTTGTTTACAAGCTAAATAGATAGGTTTACTAAAACTATAGATTTTCATAGCATCATTCATCTTTGATGCATATTCCTTACATTTTTTTATATCACCTTTCATAAATGACTGATAAGTATTAACTGTGAATTCTGGAGCAAAATTTGCAGTTGCATTGATAAATCCATCTGCTCCAAGATTTAATGCGTCATATGCTAAATTTTCATACGCAGCATATACAACAAAATCTGGATTTATATCTTTAATTTTAACAATAGTTTTAATATGCTCTAAATCATTTAATGATTCTTTAATTCCAGTCACATTGCTATTATTTTGTACAATAGCCTTTACAACATCTGCACTAAAATTGTATCCACTTAAATCAGGTATATTGTAAATAAGTACTGGTAGATCCGTAGATTTTGCAATTTTATCATAATAAGCAATTATCATATCATCTGTATATATATTAAAATATGGATTTACTACTAGAACACTGTCAACTTCTAATTTTTCAACATATTTAATCATATCTAATGTATCTAATAAATTACATTCTCCAACCCCTACAATAACCTTAGCTCTACTTTGTACATAGGGTACCATTACATCAAGAATTTCTTTCTTCTGTTTGATATTCATAGAAGAAAATTCTCCAGATGTACCAAGATAAGTAATTCCATCAACTCCACTTTTTATTAAATAGTCAGCTTGTTTTTTATTTGCTTCCACATCAAAATTTCCATCTTTATCAAAAATAGAAATAATAGGTGGGTAAACTCCTTTTAAATTAACCATTTCAGTCCTTCTTTCTATCTCATTTTACATCACCTAATTGGTAAGATAATAAATGTGATACTGATAGCATTTTTTTTATAATATGTTCCTTTTTAGATAACATTCTCTGTTTTGGACCTGAAGCACTCAATGCAGCTATAACACGTTTTGATGCATCAAAAACTGGCACTGCAATACAATAAAGTCCTTCTTCAATTTCTTCATCATCAATAGCATAACCTTGACTTTTAAAAGAAACTAATTGCTTTAACAATGCTTCTTTAGATGTTGCTGTATTATTTGTGAATTTTTTAAAATCAAGATTATTTAATATTAACGACCTTTCATCAGTATCCATAAATGCTAAAAAAACTTTACCCAATCCTGTACAATAGATAGGTTTTCTACTTCCAATTTGTGCATTTGTTGTTACCGTTTTATAACTATTTGCTTTAGCAACGTAAGTAACCTCTTCTTTAAATAGAACAGCCATAAAAATTGTCTCTTCTAACTCTTCCATTGTTTCCTCTAATAAAGGTTGCGCTATTTTATTAATGCTCATATGTGAAGATGCACTTTTTCCCAACTGAATCAATTTGGGACCAAGCATATACCTTTTCATTTCATCAATATATAAATAACCATTCTCTAAAAGAGTTTTTAATAAAGCATGGGTGCTACTAGCTGCATACCCTAGTTGTGTACTGATTTCATTAATTGTTTGTCCATCAGGATATGCGGATAAATGCTCAAAAATTCGTAACACTCTTTCAGCAGATTTTACAGCCATAAACTATCATCCTCTCAAATTATTCATGTATGTATATTAAATTCATGTACATATTAAATTTACTATTTTTCATCTATACTTGTCAATTAAATTAATAAAATAGATTTAACTAATGTATAGATTACAATAGAATTTAAAAATGAGAAGAATACATCAGGGAACAAATTCAAAACCATTCATTCCCCGATTATTAATATAGCTCCTAAAATCTGAGTAATTTTCTAACAACTATTATTTTAATATCTATATTCTCTGTCCCTTTTTAATTTCAATTAAACCATGTTCTCTGTTAAGAGTAACACCAAATCCTGGCTTATCTCTTACTACTAATTTACCATTTGTAGGAACTTGTTCATCTAACAATAATGGGTAAAATTGTGGTATAACTGCATCAGCATCCGGACTCATGATTAAATATTCAGTAAATGGTGAATTAGTCTGTGAAGTTACAAAGTGGTGTGAATAAGGACCTGAGCCATGAGGAATAACCATTTTGCCATAGGCCTTAGCTAAATCACCAATTTTCTTTAATTCAGTCATACCTCCACACCATGTAACATCTGGCTGAATTATATCAATATCACACATCTCCATTAACATTCTGAACCCATACCTTGTAGCTTCATGTTCCCCTCCAGTTACCATCATATTATTAGGAGCTGATTTCTTTAAATCTCTATAAGCCCAGTAGTCATCAGGGTTAAAACATTCCTCTATCCATTTAAGATCGTATTCTGCTGATTTTTGCATTAATTTCTTAGCATATGGAAGATCTAATGCCATCCAACAATCCCACATTAACCAGAATTCATCACCACATTCTTCTCTATATTTAGCAAGACGTTCTATATTTTTCTTAAGTCCTTCTTCACCATCTGCTTGTCCATAAATTAGTGGTAATTTCCCTCCTATAAATCCTTTTTCTTTTGCAAGATCTGGACGAGGTCCTGTTGCATAAAAGTTTAATTCATCTCTAACTTTTCCTCCTAGCATAGCATATACTGGTTCCTGCCTTAATTGTCCAAGCAAGTCCCAAAGAGCTAAATCTACTGCAGAAATAGCATTCATGACAACTCCTTTACGTCCATAATACATAGTTGATTTGTACATTTGATCCCAAATTTTCTCTATATTTTCAACAGGTTGTCCTACAACAAATCTATCTAAGTGATTCATAACAATCCAAGCTGCAGGATATCCTCCAGTTGATACTGCAAAACCTACAACACCATTATCTGCTTCTACTTCAACTACCAATGATTTAAGTGCATTGATACCAAAACTTGTTCTAGTCATTTTATATTCTGGATAAACACTCATTGGTGTAGCTATTTGATTAACTATCCAATGACTTTGCTTTTGATCGTGATAATCTGCTCCACCACCTTCTACAACATATGCTCTTATTTCTTTAATTTTTCTTCCCATTGTACCAAATTCCATATAAAATCACTCCTTTTTTTATTATATATAATATTTATTTTTAACAAACTATACTTTAAGCTTCTATGCTTCCTTTATCTTTTTCTATTGGCAATACTATTGTTAAAACAAATGCTATAATTAATAATATTATTAACGCATATAGTCCTGCCGATGTATTAATAGCTGTTGTAAGAAATCCTACTGCATAAGGGCCCACAAATGAACCAAGTCCTCCAATTATGTTGATAATTCCACGAGATTGTGCAGCCATATCAGATTCAAACACCTGAGCTGGTATAGTCCAGAATACACTGTTTGCTGAGTATAGGAAGAATCCACAGCATGCTATAAATGCAAATGAAGCTAAAGGATTAAAAGCCTTGAATTGTATTGATATAAACAAGCATACTGCAAATCCTATCATAGGTAATGCTGTATACTTTTTTCTGTTCATTGTACTATCTGACTTTCTTGAAAAGTAAATCAATCCAAATATAGCAATTATATTAGGTATTGTGGAAAGTAACCCTATTCCAGTCATACCACTCTTACTTACACCTTGTATAATTTTAGGAAGCCATAAAGAATATCCGTAGATACCTGCCTGATAACATCCGTATATGATACATAAAATCCATAGCAATTTACTGGACATAACTTCTAAAAGTGGTATCTTTCTTACAGATACAGTACCACTTAATGCTATCTGCTCTTTACGAAGAGCTGTTTCGATATACTCTTGCTCCTCTTTACTTATCCATTTTGCATCTTTAGGGTGGTCAGCAACAAGTGGAAACCATATAAATAATAGTACTATAGCAATTGCTCCTTCAATAATAAATACATATCTCCAGCTAAATGCTGATACAATAAAACCTGACAAAGGGCCTGTTATTATTGAAGCTATTGGAGCATTCATCATAAAAACTGCATTTGCTCTGCCTCGTTCGTGTACTGGAAACCAGTGACTAATAATAGTTAATATTGCTGGCCAAACTCCACCTTCTGCTACTCCAAGTAAAAATCGAATAATAAGTATTTGGGATGTACTTTGAGCCATACCTGATAATGCTGCAAGACCTCCCCAAGCAACTATAGTACATGCTATAAATTTTTTTGCACTTGCACGCTCTGCTAATCTTCCTCCAGGTATCTGTAAAAACATATATCCGAAGAAGAAAATTCCTGATGCCAAACCAGCTATTGTAGCAGTCATGCCTAAATCTTTGTCCATACCACCTGCAAGTGCAAAGCTGATATTTGTACGATCCATAAAAGCAACTATATACACTAAGACTAATGGTGGAAGTATATGTAACCAGCGTCCGTTAGGAACTGCTTTTTTTATCTCTTCACTCATTTAATAATCCCCCTTTTTTTAATCTAACTTAATGCAAAAACATTATTTTTTACATTCGCGATATGCTCCGAATTGCCCAATGATCATGTAATGTAAATTATATTATATTATTGCCTTACTCAAAAGGTTTTCATATCACTTATAATAAAAGTACTAAATTAAAACGTATACATAACAAATGTTAATGCATTTTAACAATCTTACAATTTTACAAAAATGAACAATGCTATATTACCCTGAGACAAATTAAATGCTAATCTTATCAAATATTTGTCTATTCAGATTGCAGAACAAATATTAGGAAATTCACGAACTACTCTTAATAAATTTTGCAATCATAAAACTCCCTCCTTTTGTTATTCATATACGTGAATTTAATTCACATATGTGGTATGGTTTAAATTTATCACATTTTGTCACCTTTGTCAACAAAACTATTAAAAAAACATCAAAATTTGGCTAATTAATTTTCTTACTATTTCTCTAAATATATATGGGGATAAGTTTTGATACCATAAAACGTGAATTGCTTTATTAAAAACAACATATATACAGGTCAAGATATCCTCCAAAAATCTATTATAACAATTAGTATAATCAGTGAAAGAATCCATAGAAATTAAACAAACTAATAGTAAATTATACAAAAGCAAGCTAAATAGAAAACTGTTTAACACCATATATAAAATAGCATTAAACAGTCTTTGGAATTAAATTATAATGAAAAACTAATTTGGCAGTTATATTCTAACCATATCACCTAGCTGGTATAACTTTTTCAATATTGAACATATTATCAAGTACCTGCAAATTCTCCTCCTGGAGTGTATGGAAGTGTCCAATCGTATCCATAAAGCGGCATTCCCATCATTATCTTATTAGGAGGTATTACAGTTACTGCATAATTTATTACTTTTTTCACTTCATTAATTGGAGCGATGGCCATAGGTAGGCCTCCCGACCATGTTAATTAACATCATCAACAAGTGGCCTAGTTACTGAGTTTATGAATATAATAATATATCACAAAATAAGCTATGAATAAGTAAAGTCTATAAACAATCTGTTTACTCTACAAATTTACAGATTATCTTTTTATAACAGTTATATTATTTTGCAATAAAAAGGACTTCATAAAATCATTAATATTTGTGTGACCATAAAAAAACTTCAAGCCTCTCAATTCGAAATTTAAAATTCTATTAATGTTATTTCAAGTAATTATATTAATAAGGCCTTATACTATCAATTTCTAATAGTAGCTTCTAATAGTAGCTTCTAAATTTTATACCCTTGATCTCTTTTTTATATCTTACCTTTAAAAAAGAGAAACTCTATGATAATTATCATGGATGCTAAATCATTTAAAAATAAAAAATTAAAAGAGTCCACACAATATACATTTGTAGCTTAATGATAATAAAAGGATATTTTTTATATTTTCCCAAATTTGATTTACCATTTTCATAAATAGTAACATAATTAGATACATATATTCTCAATATTCTACAAATAAAATGAGAAAATATAGAAAAATAGGGTTAATTTGATGTATACTATACATGATGATGATATATGCAAAATAATAAAATTGGAGGTATTTTATGAGAAGTATAAAAACAAAATTAATAGTGTGTTTTGGAGTATTATTACTAGTTATTTGCATTGGATTAGGTTTAATTTCTTATAACATTTCATCTAATGCTCTAATTAGTAATTTAAATGAAAATTTACCTCAAATGGCACAACAATCTGCAAAAACCGTTCAAAGCAGGGTAGAAAATCAGCTTAATGCTTTAGAAGCAATAGCAGCAGAACCACAGATAAGTGACATGAATAATTCATGGGGAAATAAAGAAGCAATATTAAAAGCCGAAGTAAAAAGAAGTGGACATATAAGAATGTATATTGCAGATGAGAATGGAGATGCTGAAACTACTGATGATACGAAAACTAACATTAAAGACAGAGATTATTTCAAGAAGGCCATGGCAGGTGAAAAAAGCGTATCTGATCCTACTTTAAGTAAAACAACAAATTCTATGGTTTTGGTATATGCAGCACCTATAAAAAATGGAGATAAAGTTGTAGGAGTACTTGCTGCAACAAGGGATGGCAATGCATTAAGCGATATGACAAAAGATATAACCTTTGGTAAAATTGGACAGGCATTCATGATAAACAAACAGGGTACTACGGTTGCTCATATTGATAAGGACCTAGTGTTAAAGGGTGACAATGTTAATGAAAATGTTAAAAAGAATCCTAATTTTAAGCCTCTTGCAGATATTGAGAAAAAAATGATGAATGGTGAATCTGGAATTGGAGAATATACACATACTGGTGTAAGCAAATATTTAGGGTATGCACCTGTTAAAGGTACAAACTGGTCAATTGCAATCACTGCACAAGGATCAGATGTCTTAAAGGGAGCAAATGTCTTAAAGATTTGGGTAAGTGTATTGTCAGTAATTTTCATAATTGCAGGTATTATTTTAGTTTACATGTTGTCAAACAGTATTACTAAAAATCTTATCGAAGCAGTTAAATATTTGAGTGTACTTACTACAGGAGATTTGAGCGGCTCTGTATCTTTAAAAGGTTTAAAAAATAAAGATGAAACAGGAGAACTTTCAAGAGCCATAAAAACCATGCAGGAATCAATTGTAAGCATGATTAGTACTGTTAAAACAAATTCTTCTGAAATAAGCAGTCATGCAGATAACCTATCTGCAACATCGGAGGAAATGTCATCTTCGTCAAATAATATTGCAGTATCAATGCAGGATGTTGCAAAGGGTGCAAGTACCCAGGCTGAAAATTTAGTAAATATTACAACTACATTAAATAAATTTGGTGAAGAATTAGGACAAATTAATAACTCTATTAAAGAAGTGGATTCTAATGCAAAAGGCATAAATACAATGTCAACAGAAAGCAATGCTGAAATGGAAAAGCTGGCTGAATCCATGAATACATTAAGTAATTCATTTAATGATTTCGTATCAAAGACTACAGGGCTTGGCGAAAACATAGATAAAATAAATGAAATAACAGATTTAATTAATAGTATTGCAGAGCAAACTAATCTTCTTGCACTAAATGCAGCAATTGAAGCAGCAAGAGCAGGAGAGGCAGGTAAAGGTTTTTCAGTAGTTGCGGAAGAAATCAGGGAATTAGCAGAGCAAACAACAGAATCTTCAAAAAATATAAGTAATCTTATAAAAAATGTTTCAAATGACTCAAAGGTAATGGTAAAATCTTCAGAAGATATAAAAGAAAAACTTACTTCTCAGATTTCCGTTGTAAATACTGCAATTGAATCATTTAAGAAAATAGTCAGTGGAGTAAGCAATATAGGATCTAAAATAAAGGCAGTTAATGATTTTACAGAAAACATCAACGATGAGAAGTCTTCCATCCTTGAGAAGGTTGAAGGGATATCTGCCGTTTCAGAGGAGGTTTCAGCTTCATCTGAAGAAATAGCTGCATCTTCTGAGGAAATGAATGCATCTTCTGAAGAAGTAGCCGCAACAGCACATACACTGGCATCCATGACAGATGGCATGAACAAAGAAGTATCTAAGTTTAAAATATAATCTGAGGTAGGGAACATCCATAGGTTTGTGTAAGGTAGAATATACGGGATAAAATTTATTTGGAAATGTGGCTGTCACACTAAAAAATTAGTGCGGCAGTTTTTTATTATATAAAAAAATAAATCTCTCACTCAGAAGAGTGAAAGATTTATGGTAAAATTAATATATGCCTAAATACATTAATTTACATAAAAATTATACTTCAAATCGTGGAAATTATCAATTAAAACTTCCACTAAATATTGAGTACATAATCCCAGATGATGATTCGGTGCGTTTGCTAAGTCAATTTATTGAGGAGATGGATTTAACAGATGTATATTCTACTTACTCCCGTATAAGGGAGAATCAGGCAGCACCACGTCAGATGCTTAAAATATTACAAAAAAATGGACAGATATAATCTTGTATTTTAATACAGTTTTTGCATCTGGTGGAGGAATTATAGACATGTTTGATTACTTCAAAGTTATTTTAAAATCTCTAAAATTAGAGATGGCTAAAGATTCTCAAATGGGAAATTTTTGAGGAAGATTTTCTAAGATTTGTGCAAAGCATACCACTAAATTTGTCTATGATCAAGCTTTTATTCTGAATATGCCAAAATTTAAAGCTGGACCATAACTTCATAAATTAGAAATACTGTAAATTGTATTAATTATTTTTTTACTATTTGTTAACCATGCTTAGATTACACATACATAATCAATCCATATATTATGTAAAATTTAGTCACTATATAAGATAAACTGTCAATGACTTAATTCTTCCAATATAACATTTATTAACTCAGCCCTATCTTCATATGAACAGCCACTGAAGTTAAGAAATCCATGTATCCACATTATAAGTATTTTTAAATTGCTATAGACCATTTTGCACAAACAAGGAAGCACCACACTAATTACTTAAGTGCGACACTCCCTTGTTTTATGGAATTTAGTTGTTTTTCGGTATATCTAATGACAATTTCCACAGTTGTTACAATTATTTCCTGTAATACAACCGGGTACAATAAATTTTAATTCAGGACTACTTTTTTCTTTATTTTCATTATCAGTATTTGCGTCATTATCTTCGAAAGAATTGTTTTCTATATGGCATTTAATTTCACTGTTGTTGTTAAAATATTCCAAATTATCATCGATGATATATGCTTTTACTGTCATACTTAAACCTTCTTTTAATTGATATATAACTATAACTTGATAATTTGTTAAAAATAATTCTTATTAACTTATGCGTAAAAGAATGCTAATAAGAAAATGAATCATGATAAAATTATTTTCTCAATTTTGTCTTATATGGCACCTGGTCTAAAGGAATCTCCTTTAGCAATAGTGCAGAAACAACACCGATACATATGAAACCAGCTGCAGTCAAGAATACTGTACGTAAAGACATCTGTAAAGCATGTCTTACAGCTTGTACAACCACATTATATTGAGATGGATCAGTAAATGCTGCATGCAATTGATTTAATGACTTTTTATTTACCAACACACGTGCCGTAGATACCAATGATCCTTGTTTTGGAGTTAAAGAAAAATTGGATATAGCGCTTGCAATATTTTTAGCATAGGCAGCATTTAGTACAGAGCCAAGCAGTGCTGGTGCAAGGGCATTTCCTAATGAAGTAAAGAAAAATAGTGTACCATTGCCAACACCATAATCTTCCTGATCAACATAGGACATAGCACTTAGGGTATTAATAGAAGGCATCCACGAGCCTCCGCATATGTTATAAAAAGCTCTGACAACAATTATTGCCATTAAACTTATTGTAGCAGGCATAAACCCAAAGAACAACATAGTTCCCACTGTGCATGAAGGAGCTAGCACAAGCATCCATTTATAATGCTTAGTTTTATCCATTAGGATTCCTGCAAAAGTGCCCATGAAAATACCTATAAAGCCTGCTGGAATTTCAAGTGTTGCACAAATAGTTGCTGAAACTCCCATAACACCTTGTACATAAAGGCTTAGATAAGTTGCTACACATGTAAGTCCGAATGTCATAGTTACAGAAATAAGACAACACATTAAAAAGCTTTTATTTTTGAGTAATTTAGTAGATATTACTGCATACTCTGGGATTTTTGCTTCATGTTTTAAAAATAAAACCCAAATTGTTGCTGTTATTAACAGCATGATAATAATCGTAGGAGAACTCCATTTATATCGTGATCCTCCCCAAGACAAAGCCAATAAGAAATTGGAAACAGAAATTGCAAGTGCTATAACTCCCAAAATATCAACTCTTTTATCAACATTTTCTTTAGTAACATTAGGAATAGTAAACATTACAAATAAAAATGTTATAAGAAAAATTATTGCTGTAAGTACAAATACATATCTCCATGTCCAGTGTTCTGAAATGACGGCTGAAAATGTAGGCAGGGTCAATTGGACTACACTCATTACTGAAAGTATAGTTCCGCCTATTTTACCACGTTCTGTTGGAGGGAATAATTGACCTAAAAGTGCCATGTAAGTACCCTGCATAGCTCCAGCACCAAATCCATTAACTGCATATCCAGCAATAAAAAACCAGATATTTGTAGCAGAAAAACATAATCCCTCGCCGGCTATCATCAGAGCTAATAGAATTAGCAGTATTTTTTTCTTACCATAAATGTCACCCATCTTACCCCAAAATGGTGCGGCAATAGCACCTGTTAAACTGAACACCATAGGTGCCCATGAATAATATGTAAGGCCGTTTAATTCTCCTGAAATCATCGGCAGAAGAGCATTTGCCTTGTACCTAGTAGACCAATATGCAAAACCACAGATCAAGATTGCAATAGCACAAAGTGTCTTTTTCTTGGATGTCATATTTTCAAAATCAGTTTTTTTAACTTCTGACATAATATTATCCTCCCATGTTTTTTCGCTTTATTGCGCACAATTTCATATTGTATTACCTAAAATTATTTAACAATATGGTTACACATCCCCTAAATATAAAATGTCTTTACCTTGGAAGATAAACATTCTGATCTTTTAATATTTTTTGTACCTTCTTAATGTCTACTTGACGTACGTTTGTATTATCTTCTAATGATACTGCTGCTGCTACTCCAGCTGCTTGTCCCAAGCTTGCACAGTGTGGAATAAGATTTGACCAGTCATTAGCTTCATGGGTTGATGAGAAAGAACGTCCGGCAACTAAAAGATTTTCAATTTTCACAGGTACCATAACCCTGTAAGGTATTTCAGTAGGTGTCTGGCAAACATTAAAATTGAATGGCGGAACTACTGATATGGTGTCCTCATGTTCATAAGTATTGCCTAGGTCTTCCTTCGTCAATTTATATAGTCCATGAATTCTTCTGCTGCCACGTGTACCTGTCTGGGGTGCTATATCTATTAAATATGCATTCTTAAAACCTGGAATATTTTTCTTCAAATACTCTATTGCCTTAAACATTGTACGGCGTACGCTCATCTGTGTTTCTGTTAAGTCCTTGATATCTAGGCAGTATTTCGGAAGCCAGTTATTTATCCAGCATTGATCATTACGCGGTGTTGCATGAGGAGACATCTTAAAACCTGTAATCTTAGCCATATTAGGCATATGAACTTTATACCACTCTTGAAAATTATCTGATTTCCACTCTGCAAATGACCTAAAATCTATTCCGCCTAAGCGATAAACAGATGCTGTATTTGCACTTCTAAGTGACTGGTCACGGTCTTCATCAAAGGCACCGCCTGCAAATGAACAAATGTCAGCATCGCCTGTACAATCGATTACGACCTTTGCAAGAATTGCTTTCCGTCCTTCCTTACTTTCAATGACCACACCCTTTATGGTATCACCATCCATTATAGCGCCAACACCCCAACATTCTAGATAAGGAATAATTTTTTTACCTTCTTGGCTAATCATTTGATCGAATACAACTTTTAGTTGATCTGGATCTAAATAAGCGCCATAATTAATACTGCCATTAAGTACGAACCCCCAATAACCAGCCCATTTTTTTAAGAGTTCTGAGTCTGTACTTCCTGTTTCTTCCTTTTTAGGTCCGATAGAGCCATATGGAAGTTTACCCATACGGTCAATCCATTCCTGTGGCAATCCTGCAATCATTCTTTCCTTTCCAAATGACATATGCGGAATTAAAATAACAAAGCCTCCTGTAGCCATACCTCCCAAATGTCCATAACGTTCCACAAGAATTACTTTCTGAGCACCAGCACGCGAGGCTGCAATAGCTGCTGAATGTCCGGCAGGACCAGAACCAATAACTAAAATATCAGCTTCATCAAAGACTGGCACCTTTCTTGATGGTTCTACAACGATTTTACTCATATTTTGCCTCCTTAATATTAATAAAATATTTGATAAATTTATAATATAATATAACAACTTTAAATTAGTTATATATATCATACGTATCTATTATTAAACTATAGAATTATAAAACAAGGAATTATAAACAATATATACTATAATCGCAAAATAATAAATATTTTGATAATAACTTTATAATCAAATGTTAGCACATAATGAAGCCGATTACAATATTATTTTTCAATATTCCCTTAAATTTTAAGTATGAATTTTTATAAAAATAAAAGAAGGTTGAATTTGATTAGCTAAATTCAACCTTCTTTTATTATCGAGACAACCACCGGTAATGCCCAACATCATAAACTTAAGGGAATTTGATTAACATTTTTGTTTATCAGGTTTCCTTATTTATATATATACATTAAAATAAAAGCAGAGGTGGTTATATGTTTAATAACTATATTAATAGATTTAAAAAAAATGCCTCTTTCATATATTGTGTTATGAATATTTCAAAACAGAGATATTTACAGCATAGTAAAAAATTAAACTATAAAGTTTTTTCATTTTTGAGAGAATGCGCTAATAATCATGCCAAAGGTGAGGTGAGATCTTTAGTAAGTAGTATCTTTAAATTGTCGAAAAATTAAGGACAAAAAAGTATACTTCATGGAGAATCATTTTATCTAAATTACCATCTGAAAATGAACTCGCTTTGATAACAAATTTTCCAATTGAATTTAGTGGAAAAGAAATAGGAAATCTATATTTTTAGAGATGGAAAATTGAGAAAAAATATCATACCCTGAAGAATAAAATGAAGTTAAAAAGTGTTACAGGGAAAGCAACACTATGTGTATATCAAAACTTTTGGGCACAAATAGTTGTTTATAATATGCTACAGAACCTTACATTCGTCAAATAAAAATATAGAAAAAGAAACATAGAAACGTAAATATAAATATCCTATCAATGTCAATAAAAATATAACAATAGGATTGTTTAAAGAAAAATTTACCCTTATTGAAATAAGATTCTTTTGATCTTTTTTGACTTCAAATAATTAGTTAACGCTTTATTCAATAAAAAATGTCAGTAGTAATACTAAAAAGTTCTTAAGTTTATGATGTTGAGTTCAGCTGATGGTACTTGACTCAGACCATATATTCAAATATGATGTATTTTTACCAAAAGATTTTTAACCTTCTTCTGCATATCTTTTTTTAATTTCATCCTCCGTATACTTTATAATTTTTGTTCTTATATCTAAATATTTTTCCATCTCTTCTTTAGTAAATTGCGATAATACATTGTTTTGTACACTTGCCATTTCTTCTACTAATTTATTGGCAAGTTCTATACCATCTTGTGTTAATTTAACAATAACACGTCTTCTATCCACTGGATGCGGAATTCTTTTTACCAAATATTTTTTTTGCAAATCATCTACCATATTGGTTGCAGTTTGTCTTATAATAGCTAATTTATCAGCAATGACTGAAGGTTCAATTCCATCAGGATATCTTCTTAAAAGTCTGATTATACGATATGCAGAATAATTAACTCCGTGATATTTCATCATTTCATTAAGCCAAAAATTAACCTGAATATTAATGGCAGATTGATTATCTAAAGTATCCAAAATTTTTTTTCGTAGCATGGAATCTATTTCCACATTTGAGTTATCCATTTTTTCTTCTCCCTCTTTGTATATCCAAATATTTAATATATTATCAGCTATATTATATAATTAATTATTATTCATTTGTAAAAAGGTACAATTTAATTATACGGGAACAATAATTTTTGTCAACTCAACTAGGGGCTGTTGCTAACAGAACATTTTCTGCCAAAATATTCTGTTTACCTTTACTTAGATATCTACGGAATCCCATATTCTGTTTTATCTCTATAAAAGAGCCTTCGGCTTGGATACTTCTATTCATTCTTAACTCGCGGCCTCCTTGCTTTTTATAAACGGAATTAAAGAAGAAAATGAAATATTAAAAAAAGCGAAAGCCTATGAATGAAGGTTAAAAATTAAATATTCAGCAAGTTAAGGTTAGGTAACTGACTTGATTTTATAACCTTGAAACTGTGTCATTAAAATCACAGTTATTTCAGAGAAGGGATTTCTAAATGATGGAGCAGTTAGAATTAGATCAAGTTCTTGCTGATAGGGATTGGCCAGCGAAAGAATTAGTTCTTCTAACTCTGTTTTCCAGGATTCTAAATCTTCAAGATGTTTTTTGATGATCTTTAATTTACCAGCCTGTTCAGGTGTAATATAACCGTCAACAAGATCATGCTTAAACAGGTCAGCAATCCATTTCGCATCTTTCTTGTCAGTTTTTTTCTAAGACATTGTACACTGGACTCCAATATTTGTTCGTAGATTTTATACACGATTTTCAAAGCCATAGGGTACTCCTTTCTAAACTTAAAAGTTTCTAAAAATTATAGGAAGAAATGGCATTGACTGACAGTCTAGCATTTAAACGATATTGTTAAAACAAAGATAAGGTTGCGTACTCAAAGGTACACTTATTTGTGCTTGAAAAGGCGGCCTACACATATAAAAATACGGTCATCTGACAAGTCAGACAGCCCCATCCGTGATTTGTAGTATACCGAAACCCCTATGACTTAATAATAAAACAAAAATTTGCTCGAAGCCAAGTATTTTCATTATATTTTGTGCCTTGAGCGAATCGAAAGGAATGAATATAAAAAGATGACAAAAGAATTAGTAATCAACGCATATCAACATGTAGGAAGACTAACAGTGTTATTCTACATTCGGACAGATGGTCACAATATTGCTCAAACGATTACCAAAATTTAATAAATAAGTATGGATTTATATGCAAGTATGTCCCGTAAAAATAACTGCTGGGATAATGCTCCTATGGAATCATTCTGGGGTAAAATGAAATGTGAATGGCTTTATGGAAATCACTTTAAAACACGTAAAGAAGCTCGTGCTACTGTATTTGAATATGTTGAGATATTTTATAATAGGCAAAGAATACATGCTTCTAATGGTTATATAACGCCTGAAAAATATTATTTTTCTTAACTAAATAGAATAACCATATCAAATTTCTTGAGAGTGTGAGATTTTTTCTGTAAATTAGCTTTCTATGATATTTTAGAAAGACAGCTGTGTAAAAAATTATTTCTGTCTTAATTTCAAATATATAATTTAAAAATAAGTATGTCAATAACGCCTAAGAAAAAAGGCGTTATTTTTATAAAAATTTTATTGGGGAAGTCTGCCATCATACATTATGGATAGTTCACCATAAACCTTACCCCAGTTTCTGAGGACTGACGTCCATTTTTTAGTTGCTTCAAATGTTGCAAGATAAAGTGCCTTTAGAAGTGCAGTATCACTTGGAAACACGCTTCTTTGACTGTTTAACCTGCGGTATGTGCTATTAAGACTTTCTATGGCATTCGTTGTATATATTACTTTTCTCACTTCTGGTGAGAATTTGAATATAGGGGTTATGGCGTCCCAATTTTTCAACCAGCTTCGCATAGATCCTGGATATTTATCATTCCACTTCTTAGTTACAATTTCCAGATTTTTATGAGCAGTTTCCTCAGATGGAGCCTGATATATACTCTTAAGATCCTTTGCAAAATCTTTCTTGTGTTTATAAGATACATATTTAAGTGTATTTCTTATCTGATGTACGATGCATCTTTGGTATTCTGTGTCCGGAAAGGACGCATTTATAGATTCTTTTATGCCAGAAAGACCATCTGCACAAAGTATAAGAATATCTTTAACTCCTCTGTTTTTAAGCTCATTTAAAACACCAAGCCAGTATTTGCTGCTCTCGTTCTCACCTATATTTATGGAAAGCACATCTTTTATTCCGGCATCATTTATTCCCATGATTATATAGGCCGCAAGTTTTTTTACTATACCATTATCTCTAACAGAAAAATGTACTGCATCTATGAAAACAATTGGATAAACTGTAGACAATGGACGCTGCTGCCACTGTTCAATCTCTGGTAATATGCGGTCTGTTATGTTAGATATCATACTTTCACTTGCTTCAAAACCATATATGTCTTCAATAATTTCAGATATTTGTCTTGTAGTCATACCTTTTGCATACATCGATATTATTTTGTCTTCTATGCTTGATATGTCCTTCTGGCGCTTTGCTACAGCCTGCGGCTGAAATGTACTGTTCCTATCTTGAGGTACATCAATCTCTACTTCACCATATTTACTTCGTACTTTCTTGCTTTTCTTACCATTCCTGTAGTTAGCTTCATCTGAGCGTCCATACTTTTCATAGCCAAGATGGTTGTCCATCTCACCTTCCAGCATCTCCTGAAGAGTTCCTCCCAGTAGATCTTTCAGTGCATCTTGAATGTCCTCTGCAGATTTGATATCATACTCACTTATAAGAGAAGTTATAATATTTCTCTTACCATCTGTCATTGGTTTTACCTTATAAACATCTTTTTTCCTTGCCATAAAAAAAGCCTCCTATAATTTTTATTTTATCATAGAAAGCTTTATGTTTTTATTTGATTTACAGACTTTTTATCACAGGCTCAATTTCTTCAATACGGTCATTTTACATTGCCATACCTGATATTACAGCTAAACTAAAATTTTATACTAATCATCTTATTTTAAACTTTTACCTTTCTGGCATTGTTGCTGTAATAAAGTTTTTATAACTTTCCAAACGTTGTTTATACTTATCAGTTTTTTTCATATCTGCAATTGTAGATATAGTCTTTCCAACATCATCACCGTGCTTAAATTTCCCAGATAAAGTATCATGTGCATGTTCTAACTGTTCTTCTGGAAATTCAAATTTTACCTTACCATCTACAATTTTAATGTCACCTTCAATACCACATAATTCGCAAATAGAATGTGTAGACTCTCTATCTAGATAAAAGTTTCTAGAATGACAGTGTGGACAAACGCCTTCTTTTCCTTGATAAGAAGCTTTTTGAAAAAGCATTAATTTTATATTTTTTAAATATCTTACACTTTCCCCTTATTCTATTACCATATAATTTACTTTTTTCTACCATTCGTACTCCCTCCATTCTCATTACGATTTAATTTTTTCCACAAAGCTGTTCTGCTTATACCAAGTTTTTGGGCTATTTCCGTTTTTGTCATTCCTTTGCCTGCAAGCATTTCTATTACTTTTTCTTCTACAAAACGATCAATTTTTTTTAGGTCAATTAAGTTATTACCATTAGGATCATAATCTTCTCTAATAGAATCTCTTTTATCCTCTATAATTCCATTTTCATTTTCATCTAAATCTAATTCGCTAAAAATTACATACCTTTCAGCAATATTTCTCAGTTCTCTTACATTACCCTTCCAGGGATAATCAAGAAGCTTTTTTTCAATTTCTTTACTTATTTCTATTCCATTACTTTCGTTTGATAAAATTTTTACGTAATATTTAAATAATGGGATTATATCTTTTTTCCTTTCTCTAAGGGGAGGAATTCTCATTTTCAAAATATTTAATCGATAAAATAAGTCCGCTCTAAAAGTTCCATCTTCAACCTTGCTTTTTAATTTCTCATTTGCAGCAGCTATAATTCTAACATCTAATGGAATTACATAATCTGATCCTATTCTCATTATTTCCTTTTCCTCTAAAACACGTAATAACTTTCCTTGTAAATTAGGAGAAATACTATTTACCTCATCTAGAAATAGAGTACCTTTATGGGCAAGTTCAAATAATCCAGGCTTTCCACCTTTTCTAGCTCCAGTAAATGCTCCCTCCTCATATCCAAAAAGTTCACTTTCCAAGAGATTTTCTGAAATAGCTGCACAATTAATTGCCACAAAAGGCCCATCTTTTCTACTACTTATGTTATGTATACTTTGTGCAATCATTTCCTTACCAGTACCACTTTCTCCATAAATCATCACAGTACCATCACTTAGTCCTATTTTAATTGACTTTGCTAATGTATTTTTCATTACAGGGTCATTTGCAATAATATCTTCAAACTTATACTTGGCTATAAGTCCTTTTTTATTTAATTCATACCTTACCTTTTTCTCTAAACTTTGAAGTTTAGTTACATCTTGAAAAGAACACAGAACACCATAGGTATTTTCATCTAAGCTTAATATTGAAGTATTTGCCATAACCGTTATTTTTTTTAGTTTTTTTAGTTCGTTACTCTCACTAGTATTATTTTTTAAAAATTCCACCATAAAGCTAAGTTCTGGACAAACATCTACTACACTTTTATTTATCACATTTCTTGCTTGCTTTTTTAGCAACTCCTCTGCTTTTTTATTATACAATATAACATTACAACGTCGATCTATTGCAACAACAGCATCGTGCACCCCATCTAAAATTTTTTTTAAGACTTCATTTTTTAATTTTTGTTCATTCAGATTGTCTATTAATTCCTCAGCACGTGCTACCACTTCATAAATTGATTCATCACTAGCACCTATGTGGACGTTATTCATACCAAGTCTTCTAGCACAAGCACAAGGAATTCCTCCTCCAACTATTACAACACTTTCTCTTCTTTCAGCATATTTCTTTACTCTATCTTCTATGTTTTCAGCATCGCAAAACCTTTCAATTATTACATTCTCACTAATTACATCTTTCCACTCATCATAATCAAAGTATTCTAAGTCTGAGATAATCAATATTACATCTTTCTTATACTTACTTGCAGTTTTTATTGCATACAAAATATCTAAAGTAGTTACCTTTAGATTTATAACAGGAACACTTACTTTTCCAATGGTATGGCGGTATCCACCGCTTCTAGCTATAATTGCTTTCACACCTTTGCTTTCTAGAATTATGCCCTGTTTTTCCATATTATCTGGTTTTAAAATATCAATAATCATGTTACCCTTATTGACTTCTTTTGCAAATAACTGCATAAAACTATTTTTTAGTTCCATATCAGAAGCAATGACACCTATTTTTCTATCCATAAATATTCATCCCTTACTATCATTTAGTAGATACATCTTTACTCTATAAATAAGTTTATACTGAAATTTAAGAATTATCAAAAGTTATAACGATTAACATAGTTCACTGCTTGCTCTATAATATTCACTTCATATGAGCTACTTTATTTATCAAATAATTTAAACAGCAATCTTTGAAACTTATCAACACCAGCAACTACATACCATACACCAACAAGTATGGAAACACCAATTTGTATGGGCAAACTTCCTAATTACTTTTGCATTAATATATAGCATATTTTTTCTTTATATTTTAAAGGACAAACATTGTCATATAATGTTTGTCCCATTTTTATTCAGTATATTTTTTAGCCTCTTCTTCCCCTTTTAGTACCCTAAGAATTCCTAATGCTAGAGATTCCATTTCATTTTCACCAGGCATAATCTCAACTGGTGCAATAAACTCTACACGTTTTTTTATCCAATTAGTCATCATGTTAGAATATGCTATTCCACCTGTAATAATAATAGCATCTACTTTGCCTTCTACTACTGTCGCAAGTTCACCTATCCCTTTAGAAACCTGATATGCCATAGCCTCGTATACTACCCTTGCTTTCTTATTTCCTTCTTCAATCATTTTTTCAACTTCTCTAGCATCAGCCGTATTAAGGTATGCTTTTAATCCACCATTTCCTCTTAATTTTTTATGCATAGTTTTCTTATCAAACTTACCAGAATAACATAAATCTACAAGTTCCTTGCAAGGTATTCTTCCTGCTCTTTCAGGCGAAAATGTTCCTTCATCATCAGCCATTACATCAACTATATGACCTTTCTCATGGACACTTATAGAAATTCCACCACCCATATGAGCAACAATAAAATTCATATCAGAATACTTTTTACCATATTTTTTTGCTACTTTCATTGCCATAGCTCTTGAATTTAAAACATGACAAGTACTTGTTCTAGGTATATCTGGCATACCGGATATACGTGCTATATCATTTAATTCATCTACCCTAACAGAATCATATATATATGAAGGTATAGAAAGCATATTCCCGATTTCATAAGCAATTAATCCACCAAGATTGGAAGCGTGTTCAACAATAGGATTATTTTTAAGCCTATTTACCATTACATCATTTACCTTATAGGCTCCCGGTTTTACAGATGGAACCATTCCTCCTCTTCCAACTACAGCAGATAATTTATTAATATCATAATCATTTTCTTTTAATAATGAAAGGACTGCATCTTTTCTCATCTCAAATTGATCTTGGATTCTATTATACTTTTCAATTTCACTTTCAGGATGTTCTAGTGTCTTACAAAATATTTCTTTTTCATTTCTATATATTGCTATCTTTGTTGAAGTAGATCCCGGATTGATAGCTAGTATATCATAGTCCACTGTTTGTTCCTCCTTTAGTAACCTTTTACAACATTTATGCTACAAATTTTATAATAAATATCATTTCTTTATTATTAAGAAGGCAAAATTAAATTTTGCCTTCTTAATATGAACTTTACTGTACTACTTTCATTCCTTCATTTAATGCTTTAATATTCAATTCTATAAAAGCAGGTTTTACACATTTCTTAATTGCATCTTCCCAATTTAAATTTTCAAGTTTCATAAGCTTTATCAATGAACCCAGTAATACCACATTCATTGCCTTCTTATTTCCTAAATCTCCAGCAATTTTTGCAGCATCAATTACATTTGTATTAGCCTTACTCTTTACTACTTCGATTACATCTTCAGGATATTCTTCTAGTCCAGCAAGCGTTGTAGAAGTTGGAATCTTATATTCATTTACTACTACATGTCCATCTGGCTTTAATTCCTTTAAATATCTTAATGCTTCCATAGCTTCAAAAGAAACAAGAATATCTGCAGAGCCATTTCCTATAATTGGCGAATATACTTTTTTGCCATATCTAACCTGTGTAGTAACACTTCCTCCTCTTTGCGACATACCGTGAATTTCAGCCATTTTTACATCGTATCCAGCATCTACAAGGCCTGTAGATAATATCTTACTAGCAAGTATAGTACCTTGCCCGCCTACTCCACACAGCATAACATTTTTTATTTCTATCGTATCATTCATATTATTCACCCACCCTACTAATAGCATTTCTAGGACATACTTGAACACAAAGTTCACATGCCACACACTGAGTTTTATCAATTGTTACTTTTTTACTGTTTTTATCAGATATAAGTGCAGGACATCCTGTCTTCATACAAGCTTTACAACCTACACATTTTTCTTCATCAATACTACATAATCCCTTGTAGTCTCCAAAATCATCCTTATCTTTTTGTGAAGGCTTTTTAAGCACACAAGGCCATTTTGTTATTATAACAGCAGGTTCGTCCTGTGTTAGTCCCCAATCCAATGCTTCCTTCACTTCATCTAGCTTCAATGGATTAATTACTTTAATCTTTTTAACACCTAGTGCCTTAACTACTGCTTCAACATCTGTCAAATTAGTAGGATCTCCTTGAAGTGTAAATCCAGTGCCTGGATTTTGCTGATGTCCTGTCATTCCTGTAATTCTGTTATCAAGTATACAGAAAACGGCATTACTTCTGTTATAAACAGCATCAAGAAGACTTGTCATTCCAGAATGAAAAAACGTTGAATCACCAAGTACAGCAACAACTCTCATGTTATCATTAAATTTATTGAATACTTTCTGAGCTCCATGAGCCATACTAAAACCTGCTCCCATACACATAGATGTATCTTTTGCATTAAGTGGAGCAGCATTGCTTAAGCCATAACATCCAATATCACTTGACACCATAACATTTTTTCTTTTAGAAAGCTCGTAGAAAAATCCCCTATGTGGACAGCCTGCACACAACACAGGTGGTCTTTTAGCAAGTATAGACTCATCATAGCTTATTGTTTTATTTTCTTTTCCAAGCAATACTTTTGCAATTATATCAGGGTTAAGTTCTCCCGTAATAGGTATTTTCCCCTTACCAATGCAATTAATACCTGCAGCCTTTATTTGTTCTTCCATAAAAGGATCAAGTTCTTCAATTACGTAAAGAGTATCAACTTGTTTTGCAAATTCTCTTATTTTTTCCATTGGAAGTGGGTATGTAAAACCTAACTTAAGATAAGATGCATTTGTTCCAAATACTTCCCTTGCATACTGATAAGCAACACCTGCTGAAATGATGCCTACTTTCTTGTCATTCCATTCAATAAAATTCAATGGTGTTTTATTGGAAAGTTCTTCAAGTTTATTAAGTCTTTCTTCAACTTTTTCATGCAATACCTTTGATACTGCTGGTACTACATCATATTTTTGAAGACTTTTCACATAAGGTTTTTTAAGTACTTCAGTTCTCTCACCTATCTCAACTAAGGACTTACTGTGGCATACCCTTGTAGTCATTCTCATCATTACGGGAGTATCATACTTTTCACTTAATTCCATAGCAACCTTAACCATATCTTTTGATTCCTGGCTATTACTTGGCTCCAACATAGGAATTTTTGAAGATTTAGCATAATGTCTATTATCCTGTTCATTTTGGGATGAATGTAATCCTGGATCATCGGCACTTATTAATACCATTCCTCCATTTACACCTGTATAGGCAAATGTAAATAATGGATCAGCTGCAACATTTACACCAACATGTTTCATAGATGCCAATGTTCTTGCTCCTGCAATTGATGCACCTATTACTGACTCCAATGCAACTTTCTCATTTGGTGCCCATTCTGCAATAATATCACCTTTATAAGTTGCTATATTTTCCATTATTTCAGTACTTGGTGTGCCTGGATATGCTGCTGCATAGGTTATTCCTGATTCATAAGCACCCCGAGCTACTGCTTCATTTGCTGTTAATAATTTCTTCATATTTTCACTCTCCTTAGTACATGTTTTATTCTTTAATTACTTAACTGCAGATGCAGATAATACTAATGATAAATATTTTTCTTCAGCAGAAGCTCCCCTTGATGTTAAAACAATAGGAACCTTTGCTCCAACAATAAATCCTGCCATTTTAGACCCTGCAGAATATACCAAACATTTTCCCAATATATTCCCTGCAGTAATGTTCGGCACAATCAAAATATCAGCATCTCCTGTAACAGGACTATCAAAGCCTTTAATTTCTGCAGATTCCTTACTCATAGTTAAATCATAAGAAATAGGACCTTCTACAATACAATTTTTAATTTCTCCATTTTGATTCATTTTTTTCAACATGTCAGCATCAACAGATTCAGGCATTTTAGGATTAACCTTTTCAACCGCAGCTAAAACTGCTACTTTGGGTTTATCATATCCCATAGTTCTAAGTACATTTACTGCATTTTCAATAATTTGCTTTTTCTGATTTACATCAGGATACATCACCATTCCACCATCTGTAGTCACTATTAACTTATGGTAGTTAGGTATTTCATTAAGAACAAAATGAGACATTATATTCCCTGTTCTAAGTCCTTTTTCCCTATTTACTACAGCCCTTAATAAATCTGCAGTCTGAATTTTTCCCTTCATAATGAAATCTGCTTTATTTTCATTAACTAATGCCACAGCTTTTTCTGCTGCTAATACATCACTTTCCTCATCTACGATAGCACTATCTGATAAGCTTTCATTCAAATTGCCAAGTACCTTTTTTATTTTTGCTTTGTCTCCTATTAATATGGGATCTACAATATTATCTTTTCTTGCTCTGAATACAGCCTGCAAGGTATGTTCATCCTGTGCTACAGCTACTGCAACCTTTTTCATTGATCCAGTATTTTTAACCTTCTCAATTAATTCATTAAAGTTTCTAAATATCATAACTATCCTCCTTTATAAACTTATTTGCATTAATTCATAATTAAATTTGTAATAAACAAATCCTCGACTTACATAATATAAACTAAGCAAATATCATGCCAAATATAGGAATACGGTTTAAAGCCATTCTATTATGTATTATATATCTTGTAAAATATATAACGTTTCAATTAGTTAACTGTATGTTACGTTTAATTAACATCTTGTATTTAAATGATAATAAAAAACGAGCGCACATTTAATCTTTTTAAATAGCAGCCTTATCTATTGTTTTTGTGTTCTTTAATGTGTATATCAATATAAATTTTTAACTACAAATTAAGACATTAAAAAAGTGAATTATACTTTTTATGTAAAATAGGTACAAAAAAACTGCTTAATATGAAAATTTTCATATTAAGCAGTTATATTCTAACCATATCACCTAGCTGGTATAACTTTTTCAATATTGAACATATTATCAAGTACCTGCCAGTTTTCTGGGAATGGCTTTGCTAAAACCCAGTAGCTAACACCTCGAAGTCCATATTCATTTACAAGTTTATATTTGGCCTCTACACTTCTTGCATCTTCAAACCAAACTACATGCTGCCGCCTTTCTTCATCTATATAGTTATAATATGGCGATTGTGATTTTTGATCATACCTTATGACAGCTCCATATCTTCTTGCTCTATCCACCGCTTCTCTATTTCCTACGCTTTCTGCAAATTCTCCTCCTGGAGTGTATGGAAGTGTCCAATCGTATCCATAAAGCGGCATTCCCATCATTATCTTATTAGGAGGTATTACAGTTACTGCATAATTTATTACTTTTTTCACTTCATTAATTGGAGCGACGGCCATAGGTGGGCCTCCCGACCAACCCCATTCGTAAGTCATTATTATTACAAAATCAACTATCCTTCCATGGGCTCTGTAATCATGAGCTCCATGCCATGCACCAGCTTTTACATCATATGTTTTAGGTGCCAATGCAGTTCCAACTACATATCCCAGTGGGTGAAGCCTTGCCACTAATTTCTCCAGGAAGCGGTTATACTTAGTTCTGTCTTCTGGTGGAATTCTTTCAAAATCTACTATAGTTCCATAATAACCTTTTCTCCTCATCATATCTATCATATTATTTATAAGATTATTCTGAGCATTGTCATCATTAAGGAACTTTCCTATTAACTCAGTATCAAAGTTTTTTCCAGATAAATTTGTAACTGAAAGTAATGGTGCAACCCTATTATTTTTTCCAACCGCAATAATTGTTTCATCTCTAAGTGGAGTCAATCCCCCATCCACACTAATATGATGGCTAAAAGGAGTTATATAAGTTAGATATGGTGCTGCATCAATTACAATTCTAGTTTCTTTTTCATCAGTAGAAGGTTGTATAAAACCATTTGTTTCAATAGTTCCATAGTTTTTGGATTTTTCAGGTATCCTAAGTATCATGCCTGGATAAATAGCAGAAGAACTTGACATGTTATTTAAACTTAGTATGCTGTTTACGGAAACTCCAAACTTTTGGGCTATAAACCACAGTGAATCTCCTGCTTTAACCCTATAGCCTCTTTCCCTTGATGGAATTACAATTGATTGTCCAACTACTAAACTTTCCCTTGGATTTAGGTCATTGGCCTTTATTATACTGTCCGGAGAAACTCCAAATCTTCTGGCTATAGACCATATAGAATCCCCTGGACGGACTACATATATACTCAAATATATATACGCTCCTTTTTTATTTACTACCATTAGTTATTATATTCAATAACTCTATTTCTGTTCTAATGTATGGATAAATATTTTTCTCCAATTAGCTTATTTTAAATTTTTGTATTAGCTTATTCAATTTTTGAACTAATTCAGCTTGATCTAGAGAAGTTTTTAATATCTGATCCATTGCTAATTCAGAGTGATCCATACTTTTATGAATAAGATTTGAATTTTCAGCTGACCGTTGAGATGACTCTGCTAAATTTTTAGACATGTCACTTACAAATTTAGCATCTCCTTGATATTGGACTGCGATGCTATTAAAGTACTTAAATTGAGTTCTTACATTTTTATTCATGAAAACTAATAATTCATTACTATTATTTGAAAGATTAGTAAATCCATTTTTCACTTTACTAATAATCTCCTTTATGTTCTTAACAGCTTCAGAGGTTTGTTCTGCTAGTTTTTTTACTTCATCAGCAACTACCGCAAAACTCTTACCTTTTTCCCATGCTCTTGCAGTTTCAATGGCTGCATTTATAGATAACAAACTTATTTGTTTGGCTACATCTGCTATAGTATCTGCCATTATATCAATTTCTTCAACTACTTTACTCTCTTTAATAGACTCAATAATTTTGTTTTCTTTTTCTCCATAAATTAATTCAGTTTCATGAATTGCATTGCTGCTATTCTGTTCAACTTCTGAAGCTCTTTTCCTTATTTTTAATGAGTTATTGCTTTCATCAAGTGCTTTATCCGATAAAGTATTGACATTAGCTCCAATTTCAGTCATAGAAGCTGATATTTCTTCCGCAGTAGCTGTAGTTTCTTGTACCCCTCCATTAATTTCTTTCATAGCTTCATTAATAGTTTGAAACTGTGAATTAACTTTTGCCACTGTTTCAGACAAATTTTCACTAGAAGAACTTAATTCATTAGAAAAGTTACACCTGCATATAATTCTTTTTCATCTATTAAAAAATCCCTTCCACTCTTTCCAATCTTTATGTTAGCAATATTCTCCTGAATAGAACTTATGTCAATATCAGCAGAAGTTATACCTATAAAATTATGATTATCGTCATAAATAGGTTATGTTGCAGAAACTAAAGTTACTTTTAAAGTAGTATTACTAGCAAGTGAATCCCACAGTGCCGAAGACCACTTTACAGTTTTTTTAGAATTAATATTTACCTTATACCAGCTATCTTTAAAATAATCATCCTGCCCAGTTCTATACGCATCTATAAAAACTACTTTACCTTCATTCTTATATGCATATAGTCCAAAGTACTTTAATGTGGAATCAAATTTATTAGGTTCAAACCATATACCTACTCCTAGTGTACCAGAGTCCGAATTAGAACCCAACATTTCTTTAATCAAGTTTTGTAAATTTTCTTCACCTACCTTCTTATAAGAGGTTTTAACGACATTAGTCATAGCTTCTACAATTTTTGAATGTACTATAATTATATTTTTTTAAATCAATACCTGGTGAAACTATTAACCTCACCAGGTATATTTAAAATTACTATTGTGCTACATTTTAATTAGAGTTCCACTGAGTCCTTGCATTGCAAGTGGTGCTTTTTCTAAAGAAGCAATTACAGCTTTTTTACCAGGCTTACTACTTGCAAACTGAATAGCAGCTTCTACTTTAGGAAGCATACTTCCAGGAGCAAAGTGTCCTTCTTCAGCTAATGCTTTTGCTTCTTTAACCGATACCTCTTTTAATTCTTTTTGATTTGGCTTCCCATAATTAATAGCAACACGATCAACTGCTGTTAAAATAAACAAGTATTCTGCGTCTACAAGTTCTGCAAGCTTTGCAGAAGCAAAGTCTTTATCAATAACAGCTGGAACACCTTTATAATCTCCATTTTCATCTAAAATAACTGGTACGCCACCACCTCCGCATGCAATAACTATAAATTCATGATCAAGCAAATTCAATATGGAGTCCTTTTCCACTATGTCAACAGGCTTAGGAGATGCAACCATTTGTCTGTAACCTCTTCCTGCATCCTCTTTCATCACCAATTTAGAATTTTCTTCCATCATCTTTAATGCTTCCTCTTTAGAGTAAAATCCGCCAATTGGTTTTGTAGTACACTTAAAAGCATTATCATTCTTATCTACTAACATTTGCGTTACTACAGTTGCCACATTCCATGGCATTCCTTGATTCTTTAGTTCTTTTTTTAAGCCCTTTTGCAAATGATATCCTATATATCCCTGACTCATAGCCGTACACTCTGGTAACTCAAATTTTGCAACTTTATCATTGTTAGCTGAAGCAATATCAAGTGCAAGGCTGATCATACCTACTTGAGGACCATTACCGTGACTTATAATAATTTCATGTCCCTGTTTTATTAATCCAATTAGCGATGGAGCTGCATTATCTATCATTTTTTGCTGTTCTATTGGAGTTTTTCCTAGGGCATTTCCACCAAGGGCAATCACAATTCTTGACATATTTCTTCTCCTTTTTTATAAAAATTTCTATGACTAATTATTTTATACCAGGCTGTTGCTGTGTAATACAATGAATGTTTCCTCCGCCAAGCAGAATTTCTCTAGCATATATTCCAACTACCTTACGTCCCGGGAAGCAAGTTTCAAGATTTTTTCTTGCTTTTTCATCATTAGGGTCTCCAAACATTGGGAATACAACCCCTCCATTAGCAATATAGAAATTTGCATAAGAGGCTGCAAGTCGGTCTCCTTCACAACGTGGAAGAGTACCATCTACAGAATCCACTCCTTCACTTTCTTCCTTCGTAATTAGAATGTTTTTAGGTAACATTAATTTGTGAATCTTTAGATTTCTACCTTTTGCATCCTTTTCCCTACTTAGAATTTCATATGCTTTTTCAGAAATAGCATATTGTGAATCATCTTTGTCCTCTGTCCACGCAAGAACGATTTCACCTGGAGCAATATACTGAAGAATGTTATCTACATGCCCATTCGTTTCATCATTGTATATTCCATAAGGGATCCAGATAATTTTTTCCAGATTTAAATATTTCTTTAATATATCTTCAATTTCTAATTTTGTAAGATGAGAATTACGTCCCTTACTTAATAGACATTCTTCCGTTGTAATCAACGTACCCTCACCATCTACATGAATTGAACCACCTTCTAAAATAAAGTCATCCAGGCGATATCTATCTTTTCTCTCGATATCACAAATTTTTCTAGCAACATGATCATCTTTGTCCCATGGGAAATACAAGCCATCTAACAAACCACCCCATGCATTGAAAGTCCAGTCAATTCCTCTTACTTCCTTTCCATTGGTTACAAAAGTAGGACCACAGTCACGCATCCATGAATCATCTGTGGACATTTCCACTACACGCACCTGCCCTGAAAGTTTGCTTCTTGCATTATCATACTGAGAATTGCTGACACATACAGTTACTGGTTCAAATTCACTAATAGCAGTTGCAACCTCAACAAATACTTTTTGTGCTGGTTTTGCTCCAAGTCTCCAGTTATCCGTTCTTTCAGGCCAAATCATCCAGCATCCATTATGCCTCTCAAATTCTCCTGGCATTCTAAATCCATCTTCTTTAGGTATTGACATTAACGTTTTCACAATAAATACCTTCCTTAATATAATATATTTAGATTATTAAAGTTAATCTATAATACTAATTAGATAAAATTTATTTAAAACTACTACTCTGTCTTATATACTACTTTTCCATTAGTCATAGTAAAGCATATTTTAGCATTTAGAAGCTCCTTAGGTGACAAATTAACAACATCTCTGTCGATGACTGTAATGTCAGCCAATTTACCTTTTTCCAATGTGCCCAGCTCATTTCCGCGGCCAGCAGCACATGCTGAACCATAAGTGTGAGCTATCAATGCCTCTTCTACTGAAATCTTCTGATGAGGTTCCCAACCTCCTTCAGGTTCTCCCTGTACATTTTCTCTTGTAACAGCATAATAAATTGTGAGCAAAGGAATTGTATCAATAATTGGTGAATCAGTTCCAAATGCCAGTGTAACATTACTATCAAGCATATCACGGAAAGTCCACATTAATTTACTTCTTTCCAATCCTAAATCCTTTTCAATGCCTGCTGGATCTATTAGACAGTGTCCAGGCTGCATAGATGCAATTACATGCAAATCAGCCAAACGCTTTATATCTTCTTTTTGAATATTTTCCAAATGCTCTAAAGTATGCTGTAAATTTGGCTTTCTTCCATATTTCTTTTCTGCTTTTTCAAAAGAACCTAAAGCTAGGTGTATAGCTCCATCTCCAATTGTATGAATTCTGATACTCATATCATTTTCTACTGCTGACATAATAAGATCTTCCATATCTTTTGGATCAATGGTAGTTCTCCCATTGTCACCTTCAAAATAAGCATTAGAATATGGTTCTGAAAGATATGCAGTATGTGTACTTGAAACACCATCAAAGAACTGCTTAGTTCCTCCAAATTTCAACATAGTACCTTTATAATTTTCTCTCATCTTTAAAGGACGCTCCAAATTTTTTGTTATAGTTGGAAACATATTAACACGTACCTTTAATAGATCTTCATCTAATAACTTTTGATATATATCATCTTTAAGTTGATCTCTTCCTTCAACAGGCATCATGGACACATCACAAATAGATGTTATTCCATTTTCTGCTAAATGATTTTGAAACTTTATATATGCATTAAGTAAACAATCATCATTAGACTCTAAGATTTCTGAAGTAGCACTAAAGGCTGCCGTTTCAAAGAAAACACCAGTTAAATGTCCTTGTTCGTCCTTCCCATATTTTCCTCCAACTGGTGGAGTTGACTCTTCAGTAATCCCTAATTTTTTAAGTCCTGTGGAATTAAGCCACAATGCATGGCAATCTCCTGATAGCATTGCCACAGGCCTATTAGGATAAACTGCATCTAAAGAAGCCTTTGTAGGTAACACTTTATTTTCCCACACAGGAAGATACCAGCCTGTTGTAATTACCCATTCATCTTCTCCAAATCGATCTGCAAAATCACCAATAGCATCTACACATTCCTGTTCTGAAAAACCTTCAATAGGCAGTATTTTTTTATCAAACATAAGTGCTGACATTAAGGTGTGGACATGAGCATCATGAAATCCTGGTATAATTATTTGATCACCATAATCATATATTTTTGTATGCTCGTCAGTTAGTTCATCTAAATAAGATGCACTTCCAACATAAATGATTTTATTATCTTTAACTGCAACAATACCCTCCATAACTTCTTTTGAAGTTCCTGTAAAAATATGATTACTTTTTAAAACAACATCTGCTTTATTCATAAACTTCCCCTTTCTAAGCACCAAACTATCCCAAATTATTAATGGATTTTATTTCTCTTGCTAATAAAATTAATGACAATACGCATGCTAGTATATCAGCAACTGGCTGACTGTACCAAATTCCCATCATACCAAATGGTTTTACCAATACAAATATAATTGGAATAGCAAACAACACATAACGACTTATTCCAATTACAGTAGATATTGCAACCTTGTCCACTGCCTGATAATATCCTGAAATCAAATTAGAAGTAAATCCAAAAGCCGCAAAAGAAACTACTATCCTTGTATAAAATGCCGCTGAATTTACAAGTCCCGTATCATTTCCAGCAAATGCACTAATAATTGGTCTAGCAAATATTTCAGTAATTATGACAAGTATCATAATTATAATAAAATTACTTGAAACACTACATTTAATTAATTCTTTCAAACGACTTCCATTCTTAGCTCCATAGTTGTAACTAGCAATTGGCTGAACACCACCAAGCATAGCATTACAAATCATCATAAGAATATAAATGACATAACCATTAATAATTGAAAAAGCAGCAATATCTGTTTCATTTCCAAGCCTTCCAAGCATATTATTAATCACAATGCCAAAAATAAATGTACCTGCTTGTATAATAAAGAACGGTAATCCTGTTTTTAATGAAGGTACTATATTATCGAAGTCTATTTTTAAGTCAGATAATTTGATTTTAAATAAAGTCTTTTTATCTAATAAGAAATAATATATACAGCCAAACCATAATCCTATTGACAATGCATAATAAATAGCAGCACCAGCAATTCCTATTTTGAAAACAATTACAGATAAGAATAGTTCTGCTAATGCAACTACAGATGAAAAGGACATAAAGAAAGAAGCTATTCCTGGCTTTTCATCTACTCTTAATACATAGCACAATACTTGTCCAATTACACAAAATGGATATCCTATCATAAATATTTTTATAAACTTTACCACATCACCTGTAATTTGAGGCGTTGCACCTAAAAATCCAGCAACTTTTCCTACATTAGTAAAAATAAGAGCTGACAATACAATCATAAATATTGTACAAAGCCAAAATCCCTGTGCAAACACTTTTCTAGCACCCTCATGATCATTATTACCTAACTTTATTGCTGCAATACTGCTGATACCAACCCCAAAGAATCCCCCTAGTGCCAGGCTTAAATTTTCAAGTGGCATAATAATACTTATTGTAGCTAATCCTAAAGTTCCTAATCCACGACCTATAATAACTCCCTCAAACATAACCATAATACATTGTGCTATCATTCCAACTAAAGTAACAAAGCTATATCTTGCATATAAACTCTTTACAGGTTTTGTACCTAACTCTCTCTCTTTGGCATCTACTTCTGGGTTTGTCATTAATTCATCCATTTTATACACCCCAATCTATTTTTCTGAAGTAATAGCATCTAAAACTACTTCCAATTCAGCTCTAGACCTCATTTGTGCAACTTTATCTTCTTCTTTTGCATTTTGATTTAAGAAATATACAAGCAATCCTCTCATAGCTGTCAATCTGTTTTCACCTTCATCAAACACGATAGAATAGTCTGCATCTATTACTTCATCTACTACCTCTTCTCCTCTTGTTGCAGGTAGGCAATGCATAAATTTTACATTAGGGCTTGCTTTTGCAATCATCTCTTTAGTTACTTGATATTTAGGATAGAATATTGCCATTCTGTCTTCTTTAGAAAGTTCAGCATCATATAAGCCATACCAAACATCGGTATAAACAAAATCTGCATCCTTTAATGCTTCATCTTCGTTATCTGTAATCAATAATGAGCCACCGGATACTTTACAGTTCTCTTCTCCAATCTTAGTAAGTTCTTTCTTTAACTGATAACCTTTTGGTCCATATTGAACGAAATGCATTCCTAATTTAGTTGTAATAAACATTAAGGAAGCACATACCTGAGTAGCATCTCCTACAAATACAACTTTACAATCTTCCAATTTTTTTCCTTCTGGTAAGTGTTCTACCATAGTACAAATGTCTCCCATTTCTTGAGTTGGATGATTGTAATCAGACATACCATTAATTACTGGTACTGTAGCATTTTTTGCAAGATCAGCTACACTCTTATGTCTGTCTACACGTGCCATAAGAATATCTACTAATCTAGATAAAACACGGCTTGTATCTTCGATAGTTTCATGTCCTCCCAACTGAATCTGACCTGGCGCTAAGTACTGGGCATGTCCACCAAGTTGTTCCATTGCTGTTTCAAAAGATACTCTTGTTCTAGTTGAACTCTGCTGAAAAATCATTCCTAATGTTTTATGTTTGAGTAACTGTGGATAATATCCATTTTTGATACATTTCTTTAACTTTAAGGACAGATTTACAATATCTATTAAATCCTCCTTTTTAAAATCATTTGTGTCAATAAAATCTTTTACTGCCATTTTTTCTTCCTCCTAAAAATTTATATTTTTTATTGTTGTTTGTTCATTTTCATGAACTTGCATTTCCTAGCTTACCATCTGGAGGAGAATTATAAATCCATCTATAGGTATATAATCTCTATACCCTTGGATATATTTTTTATATTTACTATATAAACTGACATAAACTTTTATCTATTTTTGTAATTTGACTATTTTTTTCATTAGAAAAATGATAAAATTATTTTATGTTCAATGGAATGCAATAGTTTCTAGATGAGCTAACACTGTGAAAGGAGATTGTAAAATGAAATTATTTTTCTTTTCTTATAATATTTTTTTAATTGTTATGTACGCCATGGCGTCTACCAGCTGTTTCCTTGCTTACTGTTATTCTAAAAAAAAGATTTATTTATACAGCGGCCTTACTTTTACCTTTTTTATTTTAGATGAGTTTATAATTTATGATGCTGAATTTTTCCTATATGGCATTAATTTTAATATAAGTGTAGTTCCACATATTACATATCCTCCTTTAAAAGTACTAGTTACAACAGCAATATTAATTTTTTATTCACTAATTACTTTTACATTATTAAAAAAAGACTTTCATATAAAACATTCATTATTTCCAATATCATTTTTCTTGCTTTCTATTTATTTGACTACATTGCCCGAATCCATCATGAAATTGGAATGCTTTTATGGAATACAACAACTATATATCATTAGTCTTTGCTTTTTTTATTTTTATTGCCACAAGTTCTCTGCCAATTCTGACTATAAAGCTAGTATACAGCCATACCGAATATTTTTTATCATGACTTTTATCATTACAATTTTTATTGCTCTAGAAGATAGTATTATGATTCCAAATTTAGCCAGATTAAGTGTTTACTTACCACTGCAGAATATAAATGAAAGAAACTTTAGTCAAGATATTTTATCTATTTTTTTCTCTATTATGGCCATTAAAATATCCTATAAAGTTCTTCATAGTATTTTCCACACTAAAAATTATTCTACATATGCAAATACAAATACTTCTGAATTTGAAAAGCAGCTAAATTTTTTCTGCAGTACTTACAATTTAACTAACCGTGAAAAAGAAGTTATTCACCTTTTATTAGAAAACAAAAGTAATCAAGAAATAAGTGATCTATTATATATATCAATTGGCACTACTAAAACTCATGTTCATAATATTTATAGAAAAACAGAAGTAAATAGAAAAAATGAACTTCTATGCCTTTTTCAAAACACAGCTGTTAATAATTAATGAAAAGGATTTCCAATAAAAAAGGATTTAGTATCAAGAGTCTGGTCTCAATGCTAAATCCTTTTTTACATTTACCTATGTTAATCTTAAGCACAAGTAAGTTTACTTTTTGTTTTAAAATTCCTCAGATTCCTACAAAATTATTTAGTTACTTCAACTTTTCCTAATTTCTCATAGAATTTTACTAGGGCAGAATGATCGCTTTGCCCTTCTCCATCTAAATGCAAGTTTCTAAGCATTTCTAATACTTGATTTGTAAGGAAAAGTGGTGCTCCTACTCCTGCTGCAGTTTCAACAGCATTATTTAAATCTTTTATATGTAGGTCAATTTTGAATCCTGGTTTGAAATTTCTATCTAGTACCATTGGAGCTTTAGCATCTAATACAGTACTTCCAGCTAGTCCTCCACGAATAGCATTGTATATTAATTCTGGAGATACTCCAGCTTTAGTTCCTAGTACAAAAGCTTCTGACATAGCTGCTATATTTAATGCAACAATTACCTGATTTGCTAACTTTGTTACATTACCTGCACCAACATCACCGCATAGTACTGCACTTGTGCCCATTTTCAAAAGTAAATCTTTATATTTTTCAAAAACTTCTTTCTTTCCGCCTACCATCATAGATAAACTTCCGTCAATAGCTTTTGGTTCTCCACCACTTACTGGAGCATCTAGCATGTCAATTCCTTTTTCTTCTAATTTTTTAGCTATTTCTCTAGAAACAAGTGGTGCTATGGAACTCATATCAATAAATACAGAGCCCTTTTTTATTCCCTCGATAACACCATTTTCTCCCAAGACAACTTCTTTAACCTGTGGAGAATTTGGAAGCATCGTTATTATAACATCACTTTTAGCTGCAACATCTTTTGGTGAAGCTCCTCTTTCAGCTCCTGCTTTTTGGAGTTCCTCTTCTGATGCCTTACTGCGATTATAAACTACAAGGTCATAACCTGCCTTTATTAAATTCTTTGACATTGGTTTTCCCATTATTCCAAGTCCGATAAATCCTACTTTCATAAGTCAATCCTCCTGTATTTCTATTTTATAATAATATTATCATACCTTTGCATTTATCATTCAATGTTCATTTGCACAAATATAATTTATTACTAGCAAACTATTTTATATATATGCATAACATTTTATAATCTACATCCATCTACTATTTTGTCACCAAGGCAATTATCACGTAATTGGTGCAGGATTAAAGATTGATAATGCATTATAAATTCCATGTACATCTGCATAAGTTTTTTTAGTTCCACTAGCTATATCTATTATCAATTTGAAAAGTTCTAGGCCAACTTCCTCAATTGTCTTTTCACCTGTGGCAATTCTACCTGCATCTAAATCTATTAAATCATTCCATTTTTCTCTAAGTGCTGTGTTAGTTGAAACTTTTATAACAGGGGCAATCATTAAATTATATGTAGTACCTCTTCCAGTAGTAAACACTTGTAAAGTCATACCTGATGATAACTGCATTGTCCCACAAACAAAATCACTTGCTGGTGTTGCAGCATAGGTCATACCTCTTTTTCTAATACGCTCTCCTGGAGATAATACATCCACTATGCTTGTACTACCTGATTTAGCTACTGATCCAAGTGCTTTATCCACAACATTTAAAAGTCCACCTTTTTTATTTCCTGGTGAAGGGTTAGCATCTCTATCAACATGTGATTCATCCAAATATTTATCATACCATTTCATTTCCTTAACAAGTTTTGCAAGTACTTCATCACTAACTGTTCTAGGTGCCAGCAAATGAACTGCATCCCTAATTTCAGTCACCTCAGAAAACATTACCTTTGCGCCTGATCTAACTAATAAATCTGCTGCAAATCCTACTGCTGGGTTTGCCGTAACTCCTGAAAAAGCATCACTTCCACCACACTGAAGTCCAACTACTAAATCAGATACTGGACATTTGGTTCTAACTCTTGAATTTAGCTTTTTAAGTTTTTTTTCTGCTCTTTTCATAATTTCATCAATCATTTTATCAAATCCAAAACATTCTTGTAGTATTACAAGATTTTCATCTTTTATTTCAGGAAAAAGTAATGTAGGTACTAATTTTTCACATCCAAGGGATACCGTCAGCATTTGTCCACCAAAATTAGGATTTTGGGATAAATTTCTTATTGCCCTTATAGGGATTTCAGAATTATCACCATGTATTGCAACACCACATCCATATAAATGATTCAAAGCCACAACAGCATTAACATTTTTATACTTAGGTAAAAGCTCATTTTTGATTCTTTCTACTGCAACATTGACAACACCTTGTACGCATTGAACTGTTGTAGTTATTCCAAGTATATTTTTAGTTCCAACGCTGCTATCTTCATTTTTATATCCCATAAATGTGTAACCTTGTAAAGGTTTATATTTATCAATCATTTTACCGCTTTTTAATTCATCTAAAGAATGTGCCTTAGGTAGTCTAACTTCATCATGTGATACCCGACTTCCCTTTTTTAAATCTTTTTTTGAAAATCCAATTATTTCTCCATATCTAATAAAAGGTTCATCTTTTGAAATATCTTTTAAAAGTACTTTATTAGCTTGCGGTATATCCTGCAGTAATTTCAATCCATTTTCAAAAGTAGTTCCCTTTTTAAGTCCACCTTTGTTTACTATTATAGCCACATTGTCTTCAGGGTTAACTTTAATATACAAAGGTTTTAATTGATTACTATCCATTTAACTTTAACCTCCTTATATATTATTTTAACTATTTTACATTCATTAATCTTACTATATTTTCAACTGTTTTCTCTATATTTTCACTGCCTTTTTTTAGAGCACAGTCTAATGTGGTCACACCTCTAACAATACTAAAAATTGAATCTATTCCCTTTTCATACAGTACATCTATACCATTTTCAACACTACCTGCCAGTGCTACTACAGGTTTATTGTATTTCTTTGCTATCATAGCTACTCCAATTGGAGTTTTTCCATATTGCGTTTGGAAATCAATACTACCTTCACCTGTAAAAACTACATCTGCTTGCTTAATTTTTTCTTCCAACTTAGAATATTCTATAACTATATCGATACCGTTTTTCAGTTCTCCTTTTAAGAAAACCATAAGTCCAGCTCCTAATCCACCAGCCGCACCTGCTCCAGGTATATTTAATACATCTACATTAATTTGTTCCTTAATTATCTTAGCATAATGCTTTAAATTATTATCCAATACTTTAATCATTTCGGGAGTAGCTCCTTTTTGTGGTCCAAAGACATTAGAAGCCCCTTCTTTTCCACAGAGAGGATTAGTAACATCGCAAGCTACTTCTAATTTCACGTCCTTTAAGCGAACATCAAAATTTGTTAAATCAATTTTTTCTATTTTACCTAACTCACCACCGCCAAATCTAATCTCCTTTCCATCTCTATTAATAAATTTTCCACCTAGAGCTTGAATTGCACCTACACCACCATCATTAGTAGAGCTTCCCCCTATGCCAACTAACAATTTTTTTATATTGTGGTTTAAACACTCTCTTATTAATTGTCCTGTTCCATAAGTTGTTGTTATGAGTGGATTTCTCTTTTCTTTTGGCACCAGACCTATTCCGCTTGCACTAGCCATTTCTATAATGCCTGTTTCGCCGTCTCCTAAAATACCATATTCAGCTTCTACTTCATCTCCAAGCGGTCCAATTACTTTTAATTTATATATATCTCCTCCTGTAGCATCAACAAGAGATTGCATTGTTCCCTCTCCCCCGTCAGCCATAGGGACTTGTATACACTTAATATTTTTATTTACTTTTTTTATTCCCTTTTCCATAGCTTCACAAGCTTCTTTTGCAGTCATACTCTCTTTGAAGGAATCTGGTGCCAGCAAAATACTAAAATCCTTTTTCATGTTTAAACCCTCCTATTGCCTAAAATCTATTCAATAACCTAGCTTTTCTAATATATCTAAATTCTATATTAAAGTTAGATGTTTCTATTAAAAGCGTTTACTATTTATCATTTATTTCTATTTTATTATTGTACTTTTTTACAAATGAAACAATATTCAGTTGCACAAATATCATTTACCTTTAATATTTCCTTTTTATCTATTTGCATAACTTATTTTTGATCCTACCTCTTATATATAAAATAGGATTTAGCATTGAACTTAATGTCAATGTCAAATCCTATACTATAATAAAAGTTTTTGTTGTTACTTAACAACTTTCATATTTTCGCTTGAATGAAACTTTTTACTTAAATCAACAGGTTCCACTTTATCTACTATAAACAGAAACGCCAAAGCTCCAACAACAGCAACTGCAGAAGTATACTCCATGGCTAAATGAAAATTACCAGTTTTTTGATGTAAGACTCCAAAAATTATTGGACTAACTATACCAGACAAATTTCCACAAAGATTAAGTACACCTCCGACTCTACCTATCATACTTTTAGGTAAAACATCACTTAGAGCTACCCAACCTAAGTTAGAAGCCGCATTTGCGAAAAATGCAATTGATAAAATAATTACAGCTACAATAGGTGTCTTTTCAAAGAAATTCGCTAAACATAAAATGGATGTAAAAAGTAAACCTGCAACTATTGGTACTTTACGAGCCACAGTCAATGATGTTTTTTTCAATAAATAATCACTTAAAAACCCTCCAAATAAGACTCCTACCATGGCCATCATGTAAGGTAATATTGCCATAAATCCCGCTTTTTGTATTGGTAATTTTAATCCTTTTTGAAGGTAAACAATAAACCATGTCATAAAAAAATATAAAGTAGATGCTACCGCAAATTGTGTAATAAAGATTCCCCACACTCTTCTTTGCTTTATTACATATAAAATCTCATTTAATGAAATCTTATCTTCCTTTTTTTCTCCAATTTCATTAGGATTGTAAGCACCATTATTTTTTAGATAATCTAATTCCTCTTGGTTTATACTTTTACTGTCTTTAGGGTCTCTGTATACAGTCAACCATATGATACCAAAAACGATTGCAATTCCACCAGAAAGATAAAATACTGATTCCCAGCTTATTTTAGCAACCATCATAGCCAATATAGGAGTAAATACTGCTAATCCTATATATTGTGCAGATGAATAAATGCTTATTGCTCTAGCCCTTTCATTACTTGGAAACCAAAGTGCTGCTATTTTTGTATTACTCGGGAAAGCAGGTCCTTCAGCTATTCCAATCAATATTCTGCAAACTATAAGTACCATAAATGAAGCACCAATCCCTGCAAACAATCCCTGCGAACTAAATGCCATAATAAATGTAAAAAATCCCCATAATACCATAGCTCCACCATATAAGAATCTTGCTCCAATTTTATCTAATATCATTCCAACTGGTATTTGAACTATAACATAAGACCATGTAAATGCCGAAAATAAGATTCCCAACTGTGTAGAATTTATTTTCAGCTGCTTTTGAATTGCAGTTCCCGCAACTGATAAATTAGCCCTATCAAGATATGTGATTGCAACAGCCACAAAAAGCATTAGTAATATCAAAAAACGTACTTTTGTAGGTTTTTTTTCCGTATACATATTTTTATTCCTCCATGATTGTTTAATAATTAACTTATTATTTACCTAGGTTATTTTAATGCCTTAAGACTTTCATAAATGTTTACAAGTTTATTATCATATTTTCCAACACTTCATTCAATGTTCAGCTGCACAAACTTAAATCGTTATCATAAGCATTTTTTCATATATATGCATAACTCTTTAACTCATATTTGTAAACAGAGATAAATTCAATACAAGGATAACGTATTAATGATTATACTCTCACATATAAATTTAGGACTGCTACACTAATAATTAGTGTAGCAGTCCTAAATAAAAACATATTTTATCTTACTAAACAAGGACGTTTATTATTGAACTTCCAACCTGGAATTAAAAATTGCATAGCAACTGAATCATCACGTGCCCCTAATGACATTTTTGTATATAATTCATTAGCTTTCTTGACTTGTTCCATATCTATCTCTACACCCAAGCCTGGTTTGTCTGGGATATCTATCATACCACCTACAATCTTAAATGGATCTTTAGTCAAATACTGACCATCCTGCCATATCCAGTGTGTATCAATTGCAGTTACATTTCCTGGAGCTGCAGCTGCTGTTTGAGCATACATTGCAAGTGAAATATCAAAATGATTATTTGAATGTGAACCCCAGGTAAGTCCAAAATCTCTACAAGTTTGTGCTACTCGCACTGAACCTTCCATTGTCCAAAAATGTGGATCAGCTAACGGAATATCTACTGAATGCAGCTGAAGAGAGTGAACCATCTGTCTCCAGTCTGTTGCAATCATATTAGTAGCAGTTGGCAAATCAACAGCTCTCCTAAATTCAGCCATGACCTCACGTCCTGAAAAACCATTTTCAGCTCCACAAGGATCTTCGGCATAAGCCAAAACACCTTTTATGTTTTTGCACAACTTTATAGCTTCATCTAATGACCATGATCCATTGGGATCAAGAGTTATACGAGCGTCTGGGAAACGTTTAGCCAAAGCTGTTACAGCTTCTATTTCCTTTTCTCCACTTAAAACTCCGCCTTTCAATTTAAAATCTTTGAATCCATAACGTTCCTGTGCAGCTTCTCCAAGTCTTACAACAGCTTCTGGAGTCATTGCTTCTTCAATACGTAATCGTGACCAATCATCCTTTGAATCAGGTTCACTTACATAAGGTAAATTTGTTTTTTTCCTGTCACCTACAAAGAATAAATAACCCAAAATCTTAACTGATTTTCTCTGCTGACCTTCACCTAATAATTCGCAGGCCGGTACATTAAGAAATTTTCCCATTAAATCAAGTAATGCTGCTTCTATTGCAGTAGCTGCATGTATAGTAGTACGCAAATCAAATGTCTGAAGTCCACGTCCACCAGAATCCCTAGATGAAAAAGTTTCTTTTACATTTCTAATTATTGATTTGTATTTTCCAATACTTTGTCCCACAACTAACGATTTTGAATCCTCTATTGTCTTACGTATAGCTTCGCCTCCTGGCACTTCTCCAACACCAGCATTTCCTGCATTATCCTTTAAAATCACAATATTACGTGTAAAAAAAGGTCCGTGTGCTCCACTCAAATTAAATAACATACTATCATGTCCTGCTACAGGAATAACTTGCATTTCAGTAACAACAGGTGTATTCTTTATCATATTTTTATTGTCATTCATATTCTAACCTCCATAATAACGTTTTCCTTTGTTTTTCAATAAAACTTATATTACTTTATAATATAATTATTATACTTTCAAATTTTCTATTCAATGTTCAATTGCACATATATTAATCTTTAACGTCAACTTATTTTTATAGATATGCATAATACCCTTCAAGTTGTAATTTAATAAAGAAAGAAGCTTTCTATTACAGGTTTCCTTCTTCATTAAATTGCATATATTCTGGTTCACTTTCCACTTCTAGATCAGGGTAGTTTTTCATTTCATCATAGTAGACCTCTGATAACATAATATGACCAATATGCAAACTGTTAGGTATTCTTACTATCTTTGGCTCCTTTTTATTAATTTCCACACATGTTCTAATACAAAGCTGTATAGCTTCTTCGTCATTTGCCACAACACAAGGTATCCTTGCAGATTCCAGTACTGTACTTGTAATACAATTAGGATACATTTTTTCTAAATCCAATTTATCAAACAGTCTTTTTGTTATAACATTTGAAAGTCCTACACCTAAACCATTTCCATGAGATTCTTTACTTATATCAAGCATTGCCGTTCTCTGTACTTTTACACCACCTGATGCATATTTTGTAGAAAATGTTCCTGTAATATTAGGATCCACACCTGTTCCACTATAATTTTTTCCTATTTCATCAACAACAAGTACATCACATCTTCCAACTATAATCTTAGGCATATTAGCAAAAGCCTCTTGTAATAACTTCGGCTCTTCTTCTGCAATTTCATCGCTGTTAACTGCTATTATCTTACATGTCTCATCAAAAGCATTTTCTATACACGGTATGGCAAAGAGAATTGGTGCATGTTTAATAATTGCATTTCCTATAATAGGTATATTCTTTGCAATATTTTGCATTCCTTGTTCATGAACATGCTCTGCTCCAACCTGCTTACCTAAACCAACTGCCATCATTTTCATAATTCCACTTTCGTATTTACCTCTAAAGGCATTATGAGGTTTAATACGACATGAAATTATAATGCCATCAGCTTCTGCAGCATTTTTATCTATTACCACTTCTCTGCCGTCTTCTGTATGTCCTATCATTTTGACTTCCATAGAAGATTTAATTGGACATCCTAAATACTCTTCTGTAAGGCCATAACCTGCTAATAATTCGAGTTGTCCTTCAGCAGTTGCCCCACCATGACTCCCCATTGCAGGAACAACAAATGGATTTGCTCCTTTAGATGCTACAAAATCTACTATGGATTTTGTTATAATAGCTACATTAGCAACACCTCTGCTGCCAGCTGTAATAGCAATATTCATTCTCGGTTTAATCTTATCAGAAAATTTCTTTTGTGTTAGTTCTTTTTTTACTAGTTCAGGTATGTTTTTTGATTCAATAATAGGTCGTGGAAAAATTTGCTTTACCTTAAACATCCTTGGGATATATACATTTTCCAATAATTTAGATACTATTCCACCTTTTTTTATTTCCATATTAGCTCTCCTTTTTTATTACATTCATAACATTAAATATATGGTTTTTAGTAAACTTACAATAATCAGCATTAGAACTCTTACTTTTATAATAAAATGTAATATATAATTTAAAAGGCATCTAGTGAATCAGATACCTTTTAAATTGACTAATGTACAAAAATATTTAGGATCAAAACACCAATTAAACCAATAACAGAAAGAATACACGTATAACTTGTCCTAGTTTTTATTGCATCTGCTACTGATAGTCCAAAGTATTCTTTATACATCCAAAATCCAGGATCGTTTACATGAGATGCAAATATACTTCCTGTAGTAACTGCAAGTACCATTAAACTACTATTAACTCCTGATGAAGCTGCCAGCGGCATTACTAATCCTGCTGCAGCCGTTACTGCTACAGTAGCTGATCCAAGTGCTGTCCTCAAAATTGCTGCAATAAACCACGCCAATACTATTGGTGAAAAATTCAATCCTTTTGTTATAGAAACAATTGTATTTCCTACTCCAGAATCAACTAATACCTGTTTAAACGCTCCTCCTGCACCAATTATAAGAATAATCATTGCAATAGCTTTTACAGACTCACTCATACTCTTTGTTATATCGTCTAAGCTTCTATTGCATCCAAATCCAAAAGTAAACATTGCAATAATTACTGTAATCATCAATGCTATAGGTGCATCTCCAAAGAACTTAATGTATTTTAAAAGTGAAGATCCTTTAGGAAGAAACATTCCACTAAATTCGGAAATAGCTATTAAAATTACAGGTATAATTGCTGTAAATAAGCTCTTTCCAAAACTAGGCATTTCTTCATCTGTAAACAACTTACTTGTAGTTAAACCTTCTGGTATATGCGTCTTAGCATTTTTTACAATATTTGTTTTTGAAAATAAAATTCCTGCTATTATAGCCCCTGGAATTGCAAGAATTAGTCCTAAAAGAAGTGTTTCTCCTACACTAGCTTTAAATGCAGAAGCCACAAGAGTTGGACCAGGATGAGGTGGTAAAAAACTGTGTGTTACTGACAATGCAACAACAGCTGGAAATCCAACATAGATTAAAGGTAACTTTGTTTCCTTAACTATACTATAAATAATTGGTATTAATAGAATGAATGCTGCTTCAAAAAACATTGTGATTCCTACAATAATTGATGTTACCAGCATAGCCCATTGAACTCTTTTCATTCCAAACTTATTAATCAAGGTAGTGGCAATACGCTGTCCAGCTCCACAATCTGACATAAGTTTACCAAGCATTGCTCCAAATGCAAGTATAAGTATTAAACTATTTAACTGGCCTCCAATACCTTTATACATAGATTTAGTAACATTTCCTAGTGGCATTCCTTCAAGAACACCTACTACCAACGAAACCAATATTAAAGAAATAAATCCATTAAGTTTACAAGGTATCATCAATACCAAAAGCAATATTACTCCAATACCAACTATAACTAATGACATGTAAAACTCCTCCTTAATCGTGTTTTATCAAATTATTTAAAATTTTATAACATACTTTGATAAAATTATCTCCTAATCTAATAAATTATTTTATTGCAAACATTTACTTTACTTTTAATTTTACTTTTAATACAACCTTGGGATAATCATATGATATACTAAAATACTTAAAATTGAGTACTATAGAATTCTTATAAATACTTTGTAGTTTTATTATCATATTTTTCTATATTCCCTTCAATATTCACCTGCACAAATTTTAATCATTATCAGAGTCATTTTTTCATCTATATGCATAAATATTTTTAGAAAATTTCAATTTTTCTCTGAATATTCAATTAAAATATATATAATATATTGCATTAATTCTTTTATTTTTACTATATAAAGGATTAAAAAAAAGAGATGTATTAATATAAAATATCCTTAACAAAGGCTTCATTTTATACTAATGCAACTCTTTCTCTATATATTTATAATTTACCTTACCATACACGGTTTTTTACTATCAAATTCCCAATTGTTTATTAAATACTGCATGGATATAGAATCATCTCTATCTCCACAACTCATTTTAGTGTATAATTCATTAGCTTTCATAACCTTGTCTATGTCAACCTCCAAACCAAGCCCTGGCTTTTTAGGAAGTTCTATCAACCCATTAGATATTTTATATGGAGTTTTAGTTAAGTATTGTCCATCTTGCCAAATCCAATGAGTATCCATTGATGTAATTTCTCCTGGGGCTGCGGCAGCAACTTGAGTGAATACTGCTAATGATATATCAAAGTGATTATTTGAATGTGAACCCCAAGTATATCCCCATTCATTACATATTTGTGCTGCACGTACTGCACCATTCATTGTCCAAAAATGAGGATCTGCTAAAATTATGTCGAGTGAATCTAATAAAAGGCAGTGACCAAACTGGCGCCAATCTGTTGCTATCATATTTGTTGCTACTCTTAGTCCTGTAGCTCTCTTAAACTCAGTCATAATCTCTCTTCCTGAAAAACCTTTTTCTGGACCACAAGGATCTTCAGCATAAGATAAAGCTGTACCAGCATCCTTACATAACCTTATAGCTTCTTCTAAAGACCATGCCCCATTAGGATCTATATTGACGTTAGCATCTGGAAATTCTTTAGCTAAAGCTTTTATAGTTTCTATCTCCTTTTCTCCTTCAAATACTCCTCCCTTTAATTTAAAATCTTTTACTCCATAACGTTCTTTTACTGCATGAGCCTCTTCGATAATATCTTCTACAGTTACCATTCTCTTTCTTCTTATTTTAAACCATGGGTCCTTGCTATTACTTTCATCAATATATGATAAATTCGTTTTATTCTTATCTTCTACGTAAAATAAATAACCAAGCATTCTCACAGCATCTCTTTGTTTACCATCTCCAAGTAAAGATGCTACTGGAAGATCCATATATTGTCCTAACAAATCCAGTAATGCAGATTCAACAGCAGTTTCAGCATGAACCACAAAACACAAGTTTTTTAAATCAAGTTCTTGAATACCTTCCCCATTATTTTGATCCGCACCCCAAGTCTTATTTTTTAATTCATATATTATACCCTTATAATCACCTATATGTTTGCCTATAACAAATGGCTTATAATTTTCCAAAGCCTTCCTAATATGCTCTCCTCCATGTATTTCACCAAGCCCTGTATTACCTGAATTATCTTTTATAATAACTATATTCCTTGTAAAAAATGGTGCATGAGCTCCACTTAATGTTAATGACATACTATCATATCCTGCTACTGGAATAACCTTCATATCTGTTACAATAGGTGTACCTTTACTAATCATATTAAGCCTCCTCCAAATTCTGTATTTCTATAAAATATAAATCATTTATATTATCATATTTTTTTATTTTTGCTTCAATGTTCATCTGAATAAATTTTAACCGTTATCATAGCTACTTTTATATATATATGCATAAATATTTTCCTGATATTATTACAAGTGCAAATAGTACTAAGGTATTTCACTTGGATAAATGCTAATTATGCTAGTATCTCCTGTTAATGGTTCTAAGCTTACCACATAGATTGCATACTATTCCAAATTAACTTTTTATCCTCTTCACCACATTTTATTTTACTAGCAATATATTCACCAATAATCCTCAAATTTTTCTCCGTAGCATCTAATTGTATATCTCTTAATGTAATCGGCAAATTAATGGATCGTAAAAAGCTTTTATATTGCTCAATCTCAGCATTTGAACATCCATTAATTTTCATTTGAAGTAATACTCCCAAAGAAACTAATTCTCCATAAAAAAACTTAGCTTGTTGTTCTTTAAAATACTTGGTTATGCAATTATAAAAATAATGTGCAATTGCCAACTGATTTCCGCTATTAGCCAAGGACGATGCCATACCAGTTAATACAATATTAGCACAAACTGTGTCCTCTACTTCCTGTGAATTGCAATTATTGTTTACATCATTTACAGCCTTTCTGCTCATTTCTATATATTTGTTCCAGGTAAATTTCACCATCTGCATAGCTAAAGACATTGAACTTGATTTATTTAACTTGAGACAAGATGACATTCTAAACTGAATTTCTGGATACATTGCCATTCCGTTTCCTATCCCAGCCGCCAGCATACGAGAAGGACATTTTTTAGCAATAATATTTGTATCTATAATTACACAATCTACTTTATGTTTGAGAAGCATATTATCTAGTACCACTCCATCATCAGAGTATATTACACTAAAACTAGAATAACCTGCACATTGTGCCGCAGTAGTTGGTACTGTAACAATTTTTTTACTAAAAATATCGGCTGCAGCTTTAGCTATATCTAAAACCTTTCCTCCTCCAATACCTATAATAACATTAGCATTAAATTCGTTTGCCTCTTCTCCAATACGGTTTATCTGTGCTATTGTGCAATAGCCACTAAATATATGTACCTTATAATCGATTTCTTCGCTTTTCAGGCTTTGTTCTATTTTATCAAAGGAAACTCCAAGTGCAGTTTGTCCTCCAATAATAAAAGCTCTTTTTCCAAATTGTTTAACTTCTCTTCCAACAGCTTCAAGTCCACCAGAAGTTTGAATGTATTTACTGATAAGTCCAATTCCATTCTCCTTACACATTCTAATACCTCCTCTGCTCTCTTCCAATATAATCATCATATTTTTTTAAAGTAATATCAATATTCAATTGCATAAATAGTCATAGCTATCACTTCTTGTTTTTATGTAATTGCATAGTGCCTTATTTAAGAATATATGATTTCTCATAATAGAGGCTTAGAACTTAAAAAGGTTTGTAAATAAATACTTAATATATTCCAATAAATTTCCACCACAACATCCCAATTCCAATAAGGATTAAAAGATGTACTATTGAAACACAAAAGCCAACAAACCACCACTTCTTTTGCTCAACATATCCTTCCGAAAAATAAACTCCTCCTTGTGCTAATCCATAATGAGTAAGTCCCGAACTTAAAGCTGATATGTTAACTAGTAAAAATATAGATACTATTGTTGGAGCTCCAGCACTTAACAATATAGTTAAAAAGGCTGAAAATAGGGCAGTAAAATGTACCGTATTACTTGCAAACAAGTAATGCAAATAATACATTATAATACATACTATAATTAGTGTAAGCATCCATGATTTTGTATATATGTGGTCTCTTACTATACTACTTATCCATTTAATAACTCCCAATTTGTTTAATTGACCTGCCATCATCATAAATGCTCCTAGCCATATGAGTAAATTCCATATTTCTTTTTTGCCAGTAAATTCTTTCCAAGACACAATTCCTGTGGAAATTAATATTATGAGTCCTAAGACACCTACAGTTGTAACATCTAAATTTATCTTATTACCAATGATCCAAAGGAAAACTACTATTGTAAATACAAAAATCATTAGTTTCTCTGATTTACTTATAGGTCCTAATTCTTCTAATTTTTTATCCATCAATTCTTTAACATTGTCCATCTTTTTTATTTCTGGAGGACATAAAAAATAAATGATTATAGGTATAACTATAAAAGCTATCAATGATGGAAGTAATGCCATTAAAAACCACATACCAAAAGTTATATTCTCTTTTACTCCCAAATCTCTAGCCATAGTAATTGCTAGTAAATTTACAACCGAAGATGTCATAAATAGAGAAGATGAAATAAGATTACTATGTAGTGCCGTAAGCATTAAAAATTCTCCTGCTTTTTTCTCAGTTCCATCTCCAACTTTTGATCCATAAGCTCTTGATAAAGATTTTGCAATAGGAAATACTATTCCACAAGACCTAGAAGCAGAACTTGGAATCAACATAGACAATATAATTTCACATATAACCAAAGAATATCCTGCGCCTATAGTTCTCTTACCTATCTTCTTAATGAGATTATAGGCAATCCTTTTGCCAAGGCCTGTTTTAGTTATTCCTATAGAAAGGCAATCAGCACATACAATTAGCCAAATAACTCCTTCTGCATAGGACGAAAATGCTGTTTTTACTGTAATAATGTGTGTGGAAGTTAAAATAAATATGCCTATAAAGGATGCTAGTCCAAGTGATACAGCACCTAAAGCACAGGCAACTATAATAGCAATAAACACTGCCAAGAGGTACCATCCATTTCTAGGTACCATATTGGGTTTAGGTATAAAACAAATTAGTACTCCAATTAAAATTGATATTAGTAAAGGTTTTAATTTAACTGGAGAATCAGATTTAACTGCCTTTACATTTAAACTATTTACCATATAATCCTCCCCAAATAAATTTAGCTAACATAACAATGTTAGCTAAATTTATTATTCTTTATTTTAAATCACTTATGAAATTTGGAAGGTCAAAGCAGGACTTTACAATTTGTTTTGTTAAATAACGGGTATTTAAAGGCAATCTATCTACATCTATATTGCAAGGATCATAGACATCTGATGCCATTGTAAAGCTCCACAATCCTCCAGGATAAGTAGGAACAAAAGCTACATATGTTTTTACAATTTTAAAGTTATCCTTTAATATTTTTCTCGTACTTTCAATTATATCACGATGCAGCATTGGAGATTCACTTTGACATACCATTACTCCGTCAGAATTCAATGTTTTTTTCACATTTTTATAAAATTCTTCTCCAAATAAATCTTTGGCAGGTCCCTCTGGATCTGGTGAATCAACTACTATTACATCATATTTAATATCTGTGTTTTTTACATATTGAACTCCATCTCCAAATTTGAAATTCACCCTTTTATCAAAATTTTCTCCTCCACTTATCTTTGGAAGAAACTTTATACATTCCTTTGTTACTATTTCATCCAGCTCAACCATATCAATTGCTTTAAGCTCTTCATACTTTGAAAGTTCACGCACTGCCCCACAATCTCCTCCACCAATTACCAAAACCTTTTCTGGTTTTTTATGTGTAAGCACTGGAATATGGGTTATCATTTCATTGTATATAAACCCGTCTGCAGAAGTGGACTGCATTATTCCATCTAGTGCAAGACATGGGCCAAATGCCGCAGTGTCAATCAAAGCTATCTCTTGATAGGGGGATTTCAAATAAGAAAGTACCTTCTTAACTTTATAAGTGATTTTTAAATTTTTTTTCTCAACTTCAAACTCCTCAAACCACAGTTCACCGTCAACTTCTTTGAAATACTTGGGTAATTGATTTATTTTCATAATACTCCCTCCGTTATGATAAATATTTACATATCTGAATAAAGTTTTATTCCATTAATTATACCCAAAACGAAGATGTATTTCAAAGATTAATCCAAATAAAAATTTTTAAGGCATTTGAAAGAAAATAAAAAGTCAAAGATGCGACGTATATTTTTTATCAGACAAGGAGATAGGTTCCGCAGATAGTGAATCCTATCTAAGAGTTCTACCGACGCAGTATGATAAAAAATAGGCTAGCATACTGACTTGTTATTTCTTTGAAAATGCCTAAAGTACATCCAAAGTCACTTTTCTAGTAGGCTTTGGAAATATCCTGTCAAGTTCAATTAAATCTTCTTTAGATAAAACAATTAACCCAGCTCTCGCATTTTCTATTACATGTTCCTCACTAGAAGCTTTAGGAATTGCAATAACATCCTTTGCCCTTATGCTCCAGGCTAAAAGTATCTGTAATGGCTTTGCATTATATTTTTTCGCCATATCTATTAATATAGGATTATCTAATAACTGCCTTCTCAGTTTACCACCTTTGGCAATTGGACAATACGCCATAATTGGCATGTTATGCTTTCTCTGCCATGGCAGTAAATCAAATTCAATTCCCCTTGATCCCAGGTGATATAATACCTGATTAACCATACAATTTTCTCCATCTTTACAACTAAAAAATTCTTTCATATCTTCTGTGTCTAGATTCGATACTCCCCATCTCAATATCTTTCCCTGCTTTTTTAATTTTTCCATGCCTTTTATAGTTTCTTCAAAAGGCACACTTCCTCTCCAATGCAAGAGATATAAATCTAAATGATCCGTATTCAATCTTCTTAAACTATTTTCACAAGCAGTAACTATATTTGAAAATCCTGAATTGTGCGGATACACTTTAGATACAATAAACAGCTTGTCTCTAATGTTCTTTATTGCCTGTCCTACTAAAACTTCAGAACCACCATCTCCATACATTTCTGCTGTATCTATAAGTGTCATTCCAAGTCTTATTCCCATTCTAAGAGTTTCTATTTCACTTTTTCTCGTTTGTGAATTTTCACCCAGATACCATGTGCCTTGTCCTAATGCCGGTACTAAAGTTCCGTCTGGTAATTTTACCAGTCTTTTTTGATTTATGTTTCTAATTTGTTCTATCTCTTCATCACTTATTAAACTCAAAATATCAATCCCCTTCTTTATATAATTATAACCACTAATTTTTATTAGTTTCAAAATTAATAATAGAGCAGTACAGCCAAAATAAATCAATATAATTTTTAGGATTCATATTAGTAATCTTATATATTTTGTTAAGACGATAATTAAGGGTATTTCTATGTATGAATAATTTATTTGATACTTTATTTAACTCTCCATTTTCTTCTATAAAAACTTTTAGTGTTTCTCTTAATTCACCATTCTTATCATTTAGTTCAATTAGTCCATAAGAATCCTTTAATTCATTGATTTTCCATTGTGCATTATCCTGAAAAAATAGCATCTCATACTTCAATACATCAAAAATGTATACGTTATTATCAGGATGGCTTTTTTCTCCAAATAAAAGTGTTTCTCTGGCTATTTCATAGGATTTATGCATATCACTTAGTTTAGTATATACCTTTCCAACAGATATTTTTACATCAGTATTAGTTTGATCTTGTATTTTCTCATAAATCCCTTCTATTCTATCCTTACAAGTTATAGCTTTATATTTTATATTTGGACACTTATATAATAAAACAATAGTTTTCGAATCAATAACTGCTACTAATGATTCTTTAAGATTACCCTCCAAAATTGACACTATGTTTTTCAGTATATCCAAATCTTTTCTATTTGAAATCTGTTTAAAATTAACCTGTATAATAAAAATAGTCATCGGATAATTAGAAGCTATTTTAAATTTTTTAGTATACTTTTCAAGCAAACGAAATGATCCCTGATCATTTTTAATAAGTGAAAGTATCATATCCTCTTTAACTCTATTACTCCATTCAAGTTCCTTCATAACATAAGCTTGTTCTATTATCATTTCTGCAGTCATTTTGATAAGCTTACCGTAGCCTATAACCTCATCTCTTTTTCCAGTAATACCTATTACTCCTACAATTTCATGTTCAAATTCAATAACTATATTTGTACCCTGTTCTACTCCATTCAATTTTCTACATTGGTTTTCATCAATACTGAATTCAGATTTTCTTCCAATTGCAAGAACTGCACCCTCATGAACGCTTCCAATTCTATCTTTATTACCTGATGCTATTATAATACCCTGTTTATTCATTATATTAATATTTTTATTCACAGCTTTCATAGTTCTATCCGCTATTTCTTCAGCCAATTTGGCGCTAATATCCATTTGATCTTCCCCCTGACTATATAATAAGAGCAAATCTTATTCTGCTACAATGTGCACATAAATGAAAATGTTTAACTGATAACGATTAATATTTGTGCAATTGAACATTGCTATATACTCCGATAAATACGATAATTATGTTGTAAGGTTATTCATTTAAAATTAATCTTATTATAATTATAATATAAAAAGGTTAATATTTCTAATTTAATGGGAGTATTATACTAAAACTTGGGAGGAATTGTATTATGCTAAAAGGTGTTTTTACACCAATGATAACTATTTTTGATGAAAACGGTCAGTTTGACAATAAATCAAATAAAGCTATGATTGAAAAATTAATTTCTGATGGAATATATGGAATATGCATACTAGGAACTACAGGTGAATTTTTTAATTTAACTTTTGAAGAAAAAAAACAGTACATAAAATTTGCATCAGAAGTTATAAATGGAAGAGTTAAATTAATAGTTGGCACAGGTAGTACCAATTTAAAAGAGGTTATTGAACTGGGTAAATTTGCAGAGGAGAATAATGCAGATGCAATATTGGTTTTACCTCCATTTTACTTTAAGTTAGATGACAATCATGTTTTTGAGTATTTCTCCATTATAGCAGAGAATACAAATTTGCCTATGATATTATACAATATTCCTCAAAATACAAAGGTAAATTTATCTCCAGATTTAGTCTTAAAATTAGCTAATAAATATGAAAACATAGCAAATGGCGGCGTAAAAGATACTACTCCATCCCTAGCTAATGTAAGAAATTTTGTAGAAAAGGTTAAAAGTATCCATAAAAACTTTGCTGTTTTCTCTGGAATCGATGAATACCTTATACCAAACCTTATAATAGGTGGAAATGGTATTGTAGGAACTCAAACTAATACTCAAGCAAAATTAATGGTCGAGACTTATAAAACCTTTATGAATAAAGATTTTGATAAATTACTATTACTTCAAAAAAGGATAAACAAAATTATGGCTGTACGTGAAATGCCTGGCAGCAACAATATATTGTCTACAAAAACTGCGGCAAGTATAGCACTTGATATGGATTTCAACACTTCTGTAAGATACTATGATATAAAGCTTCCTAAAGAAACTAAAGATAGGATTGAAAGAATTGTTAAACAAAAATAATATATTTGTGGTTAAAAAGAAATGAAAGTAGCTTGAGTTACTTTCATTTCTTTTTTAATTTTTACTTTTCGACATATACTTAAATACCCATTGCATAGAATATTCTACACAATGGGTATTTTACTTACCTGGCAGCGACCTATTCTCCCACAGGGCCTCCCCTGCAGTACCATCGGCACTCTGAAGCTTAACCTTCCTGTTCGGTATGGAAAGGGGTGTTACCTTCACGTCATTACCACCAGATACCGATTTGTCAAAATCTTTGATTTTGGTATAAATCGGTACTCATCAGCTTTAGCTGATTGAGTCTCATTAAATTATCAAAAATTGCTATCAGCTTTCTTATATATTATCTTTTAAGAGTTCAAATTGTTCTGTCCTCTCAAAATTGCACAGTAAACTTTTTTCTTTCGCTTTTCATTTGGTCAAGCCCTCGACCTATTAGTATCAGTCAGCTTAACAGGTTGCCCTGCTTACACCTCTGACCTATCTCCTCGTGTTCTTCGAGGGGTCTTACTAGCTTACGCTATGGGAAATCTTATCTTGAGGTGGGCTTCACACTTAGATGCTTTCAGCGTTTATCCCTTCCCAACTTGGCTACCCAGCTATGCTCCTGGCGGAACAACTGGTTCACCAGCGGTCGGTCCATCCCGGTCCTCTCGTACTAAGGACAGCTCCTCTCAAATTTCCTGCGCCCGCGACGGATAGGGACCGAACTGTCTCACGACGTTCTGAACCCAGCTCGCGTGCCGCTTTAATGGGCGAACAGCCCAACCCTTGGGACCTACTTCAGCCCCAGGATGCGACGAGCCGACATCGAGGTGCCAAACCTCCCCGTCGATGTGAACTCTTGGGGGAGATCAGCCTGTTATCCCCGAGGTAGCTTTTATCCGTTGAGCGATGGCCCTCCCACGAGGTACCACCGGATCACTAAGCCCGACTTTCGTCCCTGCTCCACTTGTTTGTGTCGCAGTCAAGCTCCCTTCTGCCTTTGCACTCTTCGAAGAATTTCTAACCCTTCTGAGGGAACCTTTGTACGCCTCCGTTACTTTTTAGGAGGCGACCGCCCCAGTCAAACTGCCCGCCTAACATTGTCCCGTCTCCAGTTTCATGGAGCCCGGTTAGAATCCCAGTACTGTCAGGGTGGTATCCCAACATCGACTCTGTAATGGCTGGCGCCACTACTTCCTAGTCTCCCACCTATCCTGTACAGACAATACCGAAATTCAGTGCTAAACTGCAGTAAAGCTCTACGGGGTCTTTCCGTCCAATCGCGGGTAGCAAGCATCTTCACTTGCACTTCAATTTCGCCGGATTTGTTGTCGAGACAGTGCTCAAATCATTACGCCATTCGTGCGGGTCGGAACTTACCCGACAAGGAATTTCGCTACCTTAGGACCGTTATAGTTACGGCCGCCGTTTACTGGGGCTTAAGTTCTGACCTTCGCTTACGCTTAGTCTTCCCCTTAACCTTCCAGCACCGGGCAGGCGTCAGCTCCTATACTTCAGCTTTCGCTTTAGCAGAAACCTGTGTTTTTGATAAACAGTTGCTTGAGCCTTTTCTCTGCGGCCACTTGCGTGGCTCCCCTTCTCCCTAAGTTACGGGGTTAATTTGCCTAGTTCCTTAACAACAATTCTTCCGATGGTCTTAGGATTCTCTCCTCACCTACCTGTGTCGGTTTGCGGTACGGGCACATAAAAACTCCATAGAGACTTTTCTCGGCAGCGTGAAATCAGGTACTTCCCCTTACAGGTTCCCCATAACACCTCATCATTGATATACCGGATTTTCCTGGTATACCTGACTCGGTGCTTAGACATACATCCAATTGTATGCACACCTTATCCTCCTGCGTCATCCCTTTTGTCAAACGCTTTTATGCGGTATCGGAATTTCAACCGATTGTCCATCACCTACGCCTTTCGGCCTCGGCTTAGGTCCCGACTTACCCTGGGCGGACGAACCTTCCCCAGGAAACCTTAGGTTTTCGACCAATAAGATTCTCACTTATTTCTCGCTACTTATGCCAGCATTCTCTCTCCTGTACAATCCACCGTTCCTTCCGGTACGACTTCTACTCATACAGGATGCTCCTCTACCACTCTTTCGAGTCCACAGCTTCGGTGGTAAGTTTTAGCCCCGGACATTTTCGGCGCATGATCTCTTGACTAGTGAGCTATTACGCACTCTTTAAATGAGTGGCTGCTTCTGAGCCAACATCCTAGTTGTCTTAGAAATCACACATCCTTTCCCACTTAACTTACACTTTGGGACCTTAGCTGGTGGTCTGGGCTGTTTCCCTTTTGACCACGGATCTTATCATTCGCAGTCTGACTGCCGGAATTCAAGTATATGGCATTCGGAGTTTGATAAGGTTCAGTAACTGTTGTCAGCCCCTACCCCATTCAGTGCTCTACCTCCATTACTCATTTCCGACGCTAGCCCTAAAGCTATTTCGAGGAGAACCAGCTATCTCCGAGTTCGATTGGAATTTCTCCGCTATCCACAGCTCATCCCATGGTTTTTCAACACCAACGTGGTTCGGTCCTCCACGGAATTTTACTTCCGCTTCAACCTGGCCATGGATAGGTCACTCGGTTTCGGGTCTACAACATACAACTTCGCGCCCTTTTCAGACTCGGTTTCCCTCCGGCTCCGTACCTTAAGTACTTAACCTTGCTGCACATCGTAACTCGCTGGCTCGTTCTACAAAAAGCACGCCGTCGTACTTTACGTACTTCGACTGTTTGTGGACACACGGTTTCAGGTTCTATTTCACTCCCCTCCCGGGGTTCTTTTCACCTTTCCCTCACGGTACTCCTTCTCTATCGGTCACCAGGTAGTATTTAGCCTTGGGAGGTGGTCCTCCCTGTTTCCCACAAGGTTTCTCGTGTCTCGTGGTACTCTGGATTAGATCTGACTGTTCTTTGCTTTCATTTACAGGGCTTTTACCTTCTCCGGCAGAGCCTTCCAGCTCTCTTCAATTAGCACTTCACAGTATTTATAATCTATCCGCAACCCCAGGAACAAGTTCCTGGTTTGGACTCTTTCCCTTTCGCTCGCCGCTACTTAGGAAATCGATGTTTCTTTCTCTTCCTCCGGGTACTTAGATGTTTCAGTTCCCCGGGTTTGCCTCTACAAACCTATGTATTCAGTTTGCAGTACCTAGTGTTTGCTAGGTGGGTTTCCCCATTCGGATATCTCTGGTTCTCTGGCTATTTGCGCCTACCCAGAGCTTTTCGCAGCTTATCGCGTCCTTCTTAGGCTCCTGGTGCCAAGGCATCCTCCATGCGCCCTTTGTAGCTTGACCTTTCATTATCGAAAATTGCTATTAACTTCGCATATCTTCGTCAAGCTTTTCACTGCGGTGCTCATTTACATAAGTAAACTCCACTCCTCGTTCAAATCTTTCCTCGATCTGCTCGTTACTATCAATTTTCTTTGTATCATCTTAAATGTTTAAAACGATACATAAACTGTATTTCAACAATGAAACACATCTACTACAAAGGTTATATTATAACCTTAGCTTTACTTTTAAAAATTGCTATTAACTTCGCATATCTTCGTCAAAATCATTCGCTGCGGTACTCATTTACATAAGTAAACTCTATTCCTCGCTCATGTTTTTCCTTGATCTGCTTGTTACTATCAATTTTTTAATTTCTTATTTACTGTGCAATTTTCAAAGGACAATTTTTCATTTTACTTTCCTAATTGGTTGTAAAATGAAAGAAGAATCTATGATCCTTCAAAATTAAACAGAGTAGATTGTAAACTTACTTAAACCATCAATTTATAAGATAGATTATACTCTATCTTTCGACTCCCTAGAAAGGAGGTGATCCAGCCGCAGGTTCTCCTACGGCTACCTTGTTACGACTTCACCCCAATTACTAACCCCACCTTCGGCCGCGTCCTCCTAAGTTAGACTACGGACTTCGGGTGTTGCCAGCTCTCATGGTGTGACGGGCGGTGTGTACAAGGCCCGGGAACGTATTCACCGCGACATTCTGATTCGCGATTACTAGCAACTCCAACTTCATGCAGGCGAGTTTCAGCCTGCAATCCGAACTGGGGGCAGTTTTTGAGGTTTGCTCCACCTTGCGGTCTTGCTTCTCTCTGTACTGCCCATTGTAGCACGTGTGTTGCCCTGGACATAAGGGGCATGATGATTTGACGTCATCCCCACCTTCCTCCGCGTTAACCGCGGCAGTCTTGCTAGAGTGCTCAACTAAATGTTAGCAACTAACAACAGGGGTTGCGCTCGTTGCAGGACTTAACCTAACATCTCACGACACGAGCTGACGACAACCATGCACCACCTGTATCCCTGCCCCGAAGGGCTTCTCTTATCTCTAAGATATTCAGGGTATGTCAAGTCCAGGTAAGGTTCTTCGCGTTGCTTCGAATTAAACCACATGCTCCGCTGCTTGTGCGGGCCCCCGTCAATTCCTTTGAGTTTTAATCTTGCGATCGTACTTCCCAGGCGGAGTACTTATTGTGTTTACTGCGGCACAGAAGGGGTCGATACCTCCTACACCTAGTACTCATCGTTTACGGCGTGGACTACCAGGGTATCTAATCCTGTTTGCTACCCACGCTTTCGTGCCTCAGCGTCAGTTACGGTCCAGAGAATCGCCTTCGCCACTGGTGTTCTTCCTAATCTCTACGCATTTCACCGCTACACTAGGAATTCCATTCTCCTCTCCCGCACTCCAGATACCCAGTTTGAAATGCAGTGCCCGGGTTAAGCCCGGGTATTTCACATCTCACTTAAATATCCGCCTACGCACTCTTTACGCCCAGTAATTCCGGACAACGCTCGCCACCTACGTATTACCGCGGCTGCTGGCACGTAGTTAGCCGTGGCTTCCTCCTTGGGTACCGTCATTATCGTCCCCAAAGACAGAGCTTTACAATCCGAAAACCTTCTTCACTCACGCGGCGTTGCTGCATCAGGCTTTCGCCCATTGTGCAATATTCCCCACTGCTGCCTCCCGTAGGAGTCTGGACCGTCTCTCAGTTCCAATGTGGCCGATCACCCTCTCAGGTCGGCTACGCATCGTCGCCTTGGTAGGCCGTTATCCTACCAACTAGCTAATGCGCCGCGGGTCCATCTCAAAGCGGATTACTCCTTTAAATCAGTTTCCATGTGAAAATTGATTATTATGCGGTATTAATCTCCCTTTCGGGAGGCTATCCCCCTCTTTGAGGTAGGTTACCCACGTGTTACTCACCCGTCCGCCGCTAATCCACTCCCGAAGGAGCTTCATCGCTCGACTTGCATGTGTTAAGCACGCCGCCAGCGTTCGTCCTGAGCCAGGATCAAACTCTTAATTTAAAAGTTTATATGGCTCTATAGAAAATCAACACTAACTTCGCATTTCTGCGTCAAACCTTTCGCTGTGGTGCTCATTTACTTAAGTAAACTCCGCTCCTCGCTCAAGGCTTTCCTTGAACTACTCGTTATTATTGATTTTAGTATATTACTAAATGTAATACACCAAATTACGAAATTACTTTTTTAGCTGCTCTCGCAGCTCAAAAGAATTGCTGGTTTATTCTAAATAAGTTGTACTTATATCTTCCTCTGTTTAATTTTCAAGGATCATTTTGCTGTCTCACTTCGACAACTTTTATAGTATATCATGTCTTTTTTATTTTGTCAACATTACTTGAAAATTAACTTATAAATCCACTTTCAAATAATTCAACCTTGCTGTCATATCCCAACGGAACAAAAATTATTATATCATATAAAGTAATAACTACAGCACATCTACTCTTCACTTAAATAAGTTATCTAACTTTTTCATCCGTTTTTAATACATTTCTACAAATATCATGTTTAGATACACCTGGATAAGTTTTTTAATAACCTAATATAAAAAATTTGTTCAACCTCTAAGAAATTAGAGATGAGCTCATATTTTCTCTACAATTATTCATATTTCTATAATGTAAATAAATTAGCTTGTCCAATTCCTGACTTAGCCTTAATACTTCTCCCCTACACAAATCATTACTTAAAATAACTAATTCATTTAATTCTTTTCTAATTTTTTCCATTTGTTCCATAAATCTACCATCCCCGTGAAAATTTTTTACTAACATTTTTTATTGTATTACTTTCTTTAATAAATTACAATACTTGTTAAAAATATATTTTTATATAAATTGCTATGAAATATGGTACTTATATTGAAATATTTTATTAATAATGGTATTATAATATAAAATTTCCATAAATATTCCAATAAGATGAAAAATAGGAGGACACCAATGAACCTAAATAAACTTATTAAACTTATTCCCAAAACAGATCTCCATTGTCATTTAGATGGCAGTATACGACCTGAAACCATTTTGGATATTGCAAAAAAAGAACATATTCTTACTATAAATGATGATTTAAGTAACTTTCAGAAAGAAGTTAAAATATTAGGGAAATGTAATTCCTTAAAAGAATATTTAAATAAGTTCTATTTACCTATAAAAATAATGCAAAAAAAGGAACACATATATAGAGTTACACTAGAATTATTAGAAGATGCGTTAAAAGAAAACATAAAGTACATTGAAATAAGATTTGCTCCTTTAAACCATTTAGATGGTGGGTTAACTTTAGATGAAGTTATAGAAACTGTGCTTTCTGCTATGAATTATGGAAGAAGTAACCTAAATGTCATGTCAAATTTAATTATATGTGCTTTAAGACATGAACCTGTAGAAAAAGCCGTAAAACTTATCAATTCAGCCAAAAAATATGCAGGTAAAGGAGTAGTTGCTCTGGATTTAGCAGGAAACGAAGCAGACTTCCCACCCGAAATACACAAAAAACCTTTTGATTTAGCTAAAGACTATAATATTCACCGTACTGTACATGCTGGTGAAACAGGTATAGTGGAAAATATAATGAAATCCATAAATTTGCTGCACGCTGAAAGAATAGGCCACGGGACCTATGCCTATAAAGATAAAAACACCCTTGTATACCTAGCAAAAAATAAAATTCCATTGGAGATGTGTATAACTAGTAATGTAAATACTTCTGCTGTAAATTCTTACGAAGAACATCCTATAAAAAAATATTTAGACTATGGACTTGCTGTAACTGTAAATACAGATAATACAACTGTATCAAATACTACTATCACTAAGGAGTTTGAATATCTTGTAAAATATCAAAATTTTGATCTTGAAGATATTAAAAAAGTTACGGAAAATGGAATAAACTTTTCTTTTGCTACTACAGAGGATAAATTAAAATTGTATGCTGAATATTCCTCATTTATAAATAGTCTATAAAGTTTCTAATCAAAAAATCAACTTATACATAAAATGTAATGACAAAATTGAAAGCACATTTAAAAACTTTTCCATAAGTCTTAGCTAGGTATTTTAGAAAATCTTAGAAATTTAGATATGTTTGAAGTATGAATTTAGCTAAGGTTCTTAGATTTTCAAAATATCGAGCTTTAGACTTATTAAAGTTTTTAACGTGATTAAATTTGTCATTACATGATTCGTATAAGTTAACTTTCAAGCTGTAAACCTTATATAGATCTCAATCTTGTCCTAATTTCTTATATTTTTGCTTATTTTTATACATTTTTGCATCTGCTCTTTGGATAATTTCATCAATACTTAAACTATTACCATAATCCACTTGGAATACTCCATAACTAAATGAAACAGAATAAGGCTTCAGCTTCTTTTCATTTTCTGAATTTATGTCAAAATTAATTCTTTCTATAGCTTTTTCTACATTTTCTTCTTTGCTATTTGAAAAAATAATTAAAAATTCATCTCCTCCTAATCTACATAAAATATCATTACTTCTTATAACTTTTTTTATAAATCTACAAACCATTACCAGAAGTTCATCGCCTTCAAAGTGTCCAAAATTATCATTTACATATTTCAATCCATTTACATCTATATAACATATAGAAAAGAAACTCTTATTTCTCTTTACAGCATTCAATTCATTATCTAAAAATGCTAATCCCATGCCTCTATTATAGCATCCCGTAAGTGAATCTATAGCTGCAAAATATTTTAGCTTTTCTTCTGCTCTTATTCTATCTTCAATTTCCTTTTTTAAATCACCCTGAATTCTATGAAGGTATTCTTGTTGACCATCACTAATTTTTATTATCTTTTCAACATCTCTTATGAGTTTATCAAACTGTTCAGTAAGAATAGTAAAACTTTTCAATAAAGTTTCTTTATCACACTTTTTACCATTAATTAATTCTCGTGCTTCTTTAATCAATGCTTTTTCAGCTTCAAAAAAATCAGAATCACCTGGCATTACTTTTTCCCCCATATCTATAGTTATTTTGCCTTAAATGCAAAAACAGTAATATCATCTCTCTGCTCTTTACTTCCCATATAATTCTGCAATGTGGTTTCAAATTCAGTTTTCATTGAATCCAAATCTTGAGCTTCACATTTTTGTATCATGTTATACAAACGTTTCTTTCCAAAAGGATAGTTTTTGGGTCCCCCATTCTGATGGATAAAACCATCAGTGCTAACAATAAGTATATCTCCTTTCTCGGCTGATATAACCTCACTGCATAAGGATTGATTTAATTTTATATAACCATATCCAACTCCTCTAGTTTGAGGTTTAACAATTTTTACTTCTTTATCACGCTTAATATATAAATCCAAATTAGCACCACAATACGCCACATTAGATTTTTTATTTATACAAAATAATGCTATATCCAGTCCATCATCTACACTTTGAGGATTAGAGCTTTTATTTAAAGTTTCTTTAAGATTGGCATGAAGTTCTTTTAATATTATGCTAGGATCATCATTATTTATAGTAGTTACTATATTATGTAATATTGCATTTACAGTCATAGTCATAAGTGCACCTGGGACACCATGTCCTGTACAATCCCCTATTGCTAATATAATCATATCATCAATTTCTTTTAGCCAAAAAAAATCTCCTCCAACTATATCCCTAGGTCTCCAAATCACAAAACTATCTGTAAAGACTCTTTTTATTTCCTTATCTAAAGGTAATATAGATTCCTGCAGCCTTTTAGCATATTCAATGCTATCTTTTACTTTTTCATTAGACTCTTTTAACTCTTGAGTCCTTACATTAACCTTATTTTCAAGTTCCTCATTAATCATCATAGCTTGTTTATATGGATTGGCAATTTTTTTAGAAATAAAGTAATATAGAAGTATAAAAAATAACAAAACTAAAATTACAGTTATTGTAGTATTAATTCTTAATGAGTCAATAAGAGAAATACTTTCTTTTCTGGGAATTTCATAAAATAGAGTCCAATCAGTGGAGTTTAACTTACAGTAAGCATAGTCCATAATTTCATTATTAGAATCATAATATTGTGCTACTTTAACATTTACAACAGGTCGATTTTGAATCTGCTTAACAGCATCTTTTGGTAAAAATTCTCCAACTCTTTTTCCTACATCTTCTCTTTTATCAGATAGTTTAATTACACCTTTTTCATCTACCATCCATAGGTTGCTTTTTTTACCTACTTTAAATTCTTTAAATTCCTTTGTTATGCTTTTGAGACTTAAAGCAACACCAGTTATACCAACAGGATTCTCTACACTTCCCATAATTGTATTTACAAAAAGAAAAGTATCATCCATTACACGATCATAATTTACATTAAAACTCATTTGCTCTTTAGATTTAAGAGTTTCAAAGAACCATCTATCCTCAGGATTGTTTTCCGACAACACTATAAAATTTTTATCGTTTTTATTTAAACTTTGCCTAAAATAATAATTTTTTGTTTTTACTCCTGCTATAAAAAAATAATTATAATCATAGGAAGTTGCAATGCTTTTCAAATTGCTTAGAACCAATTTCCCAACCTTTTGATCCTTTTCTTTTCCATTTACCCACTCTACATTCAAGGGATCTCGTGCAAAAATATAAGAAGTTTCAACAGCCCTGCCAATACGTCCATCTATCTTAGATGCCATTGATTTTACCATAAAAACAATGTCTTGGGACTTAGCTTTAGCTATAAGAGAATTTTTTATATTTATATATCCTAAAAAAGCTGTAGCAATTACTGCAAAAGATATAATTATACCAGATATAAAAATTATTCTAAAAATATTTTTTATATAAGATTGGCTAAATTCTTTAGATGGCTCTTTTTTCTTCATTTCTTATTCCTCATCATTAATTGCAATAAAGTTAAAAGGAATATCTATATCCATTTTAAAGTCTTGTCCCATGTCATAATCAAAGCCATTATCTTCGTCATAATACCAATTTATAATAATATCCTTTCCACTTTTATAATTAGTATTAAGCTTATCAAACAATATAATTAGGCACTTTATACTACTAGTATTGATATAAGAAAGTTGAAAATTTACAGTTAATTTTTTAAAATTAATAAAATATTCATCTATCAATTTATAAATGGGTTCATAAAAACTATAGGCATTCTCTGGATAAGACTCTCCTTTGAAAACCAGTTCATTATGTTCTGAATTAAACTCTACATAAGGAGTACTTTTTGTACTTTCAACCATAAAATTATTCATTTTTCACCTCATACCGTAACAGTTAATGTGTAATAGGAATAACTGTCATCTATTTTCTCAAAGTTATATTCAACTTTTTTAGTGGCTTTTCTTGCAATTTGAATCAAACCAAGCCCACACCTTCCATTATTCATATCGATTTCTCTTCTTGATACTTCTCTAAAATAATCAGTAAGCTCTTCATAATTCATAGATATTATTTTATCTAGCTTTTCTTTCAAACTTGAAATATCTCTGTTTAATATAGTGTTACCTGAATTTACACAATATCCTGAATCAGTTTTTGAAATAGCTATTACACCAGATCCAACTATAGCGAAAAAATCTTCTGTATTTTCTTTTGATACCTCATATTGTTTAATATTTTGTGTTTGTTCAACAAAAGTGAAAAAAGCCGAACTAATTTTCCTCTTTTTAGCTTGCTGAAGCTGCATTCTTTGCTTTAGAGCTATTCCAAGTTCTTCTATTAATCCTTGAGAAAATGTTCCTGAAAATATAAATTCAATATTTGATTGTTTTAACTTTTTTTGAAGCATGTATATTGCATTTTCCAATACGCCCACTCCCCCTAATAAATAATTTAAATTGTTTACCCTGTAGCCTTCAATCTATACTGTTCCTTAACAACTTAATTTCTAAATAATATTTTCTTTATGGAAAATTAAATCAGAAAATTTTTTAGTTTATTATATCATACTTTGTCCTAAACCTATATAGATATTCCTCATAATACTATACTTTCTTTTAAGCAATTAAATTTAGACGAAATACTAAAACTTATATATAATCTTCCATTTTTTCAGTTTCAAGTTTAAGACCATTTACCACCATATCATCTTTTAATTCTATAAGTATACATTTTCTCCCATTTTTATTTACTACCTGTTTTACACTTCCCAAGTCATGGGGATTTATTGTTATACTTGTATCTTCATTCTCTATCTTTATAGATTTACTTTTAAAATCAGGAATTATATTTCTAACTTTAAATTCATAGTCTCCCCCACATACTTCCTCAAATGCGCTTTTTACAACTTGTGGATTTTCTATACCGCTTTCTCCAAGCACTTCCGTTACTTGTTTCATATCTAAAGTAGTTTCTTCCTCATCCTCTTCTTCTTCACTTAGTTTTTCATTCATTTTTTCATATATTTCCTGCATTGTATCGGGATTTATTTTGCCCCCTGCTGCTGTACCTAATATAGCATTAAAACTTTCTTTTTCTTCTACCGCTGTAGGCTTTATAGTACAATTTAATACTTGTTGGACAAAAGAACTGTTTATTTGTTTTGCCTTTTGAGAATAATATATCACTTTATTTATATCTACATACTGGGAAGAAAAACTTGGAAACATAAATCCATCTAGCGGTGAATTTAAATTTATAACCATATCTAGTGCAGAATTTGGTTTAAATCTCATTTCAGCATAATCAAATTTTAGTACCTTTTTAGGAATTTCTACCTTATTCACACTACACAATATAAATTCTATAGCATGTACATATTCCTCTGGAGAATCCTCATCTCCCTTTTTCTTACCTGCATTATAATATTCTGCTTTTACAAAATTTATAACTACATCTGTATCATAAGTATAATTTTTAGAAACTTTATCTACTATCTTATCTCCAAATTCAGATATATTTTGTCCAGAATTTAGCGCTTGATATAATATGTTTTGAGTGTGTTCACCATCTTCATCGCCACTGCTTTCTTTAAAATCCAATTCAAATATTTTAGAATCCAGAGTTCCCGTAAGCACTTTTTTAAAGTTATTCAAATACAGCTCCCTTTTTTCCACTTCCATCATCTCAAAATGTTCCAGTTCTCTAGTTATTATTTCTCCATTATCCTTTTTCAGATACACACTGTATACCTCTTTAATAGGAAGTACATAACTTCCTAGTTTGAACTCTTTTCTTATACTTGCCAAATCTTTTTTATTCATACTTTATCTCTCCAATTCATTAAAAGTTCAATTTGAATTATTACAAGTTATATTTTATCACAACTTTTAATAGTATAACTTTAAGATTTTTGATACAATAAATATACAAAATATAATTTTAAGAGAGGTTTTTTATATGGATTTTTTAAAAATAAGCGATATAGCTTACCAGGAATTCAAAAAATTTTTAGATGAGAATAACGCAACTTCTGGTGCTATAAGAATATATTTGGCTGGCATGACCTGCCACGGACCATCTTTTAACATATCTGTAGATGAAAAAAAAGATCATGATTTGATTCAAAAAGTAAAAGACATAACTTTTATCGTAGATAGTGATCTGTTTATACAATTTAGCGGTTTTATATTGCTGTGTGGAAGTGAAAATGGACTTGGAGGATTTACTTTAGATCCTGTATTCAAGCCCCAGACTTCTAACTGCAGCAGCTGTGACAGCTGTCATGGATGTGAAGAATAATTAAAAAGGGAGGTACAGCCAACTACAAGGGAATGGGTATGGATTTGTGTAAAAACCAAATCTATACCCATTATTTTTGTATAATGGAATGGAAGATTTGGAACAATATTCTTAAATAAATTAGGAGGAGTTTCAAATGAAAGAAATTGAAGTACCAGATATCGATTATAAGGAAGAAGTTAAAAAATGCAAAACTATGGAGGACGTAGTTGGCAGAAATGGTTTGCTGCAGAGACTTTTAAAGGATGTTATACAAAATATGCTTGAGGCAGAAATGGAAGAACTGCTTGGCAGAGAAAAATATCAAAGAAGTGAGGATTCAGAAAATAAAAATTATAGAAATGGATACTCAAAGAAAAGTATTAGGAGCAGTGTTGGTGATGTAAATCTTGATATACCAAGAGATAGAAAAGCTGACTTTGAACCTAAAGTTGTAAAAAAATATGAAACTGTATGCAATGAACTGGATAAGAAAATTATAGGATTATACGCAAGAGGTATGTCTACAAGAGACATTCAGTCAGAACTGGAAGAATTATATGGCATCGATGTATCGCCAACAATGATATCAAAAATAACTGATAAAGTTATGGATTCAGCTGCACAATGGCAGAATAGGGCACTGGATGACGTGTATCCTATTGTTTATATGGATGCAATACATTTTAAGGTTAGGGAAGAAAATAAAATAGTCACAAAAGCTGCCTATATATGTATGGCCCTTGATATGAAAGGATATAAAGATATTTTGGGCATATGGATTGGTGAAGCCGAAGGAGCAAAATTCTGGCTGTCAGTTTGCAATGATTTAAGAAATAGAGGAGTAAAAGAAATACTGATTGCCTGTATGGATGGACTAAAAGGGCTTCCAGATGCAATAAAATCCGTATTTCCGGATGTTAGTATTCAAAATTGTATAATACACCAAATAAGAAATTCTATTAAGTATATAGCTTCCAAAGATAAAAAGGAATTTATGAAAGATTTAAAATGCGTATATAAAGCACCTACTGAAGATTCTGCAATTAACGGCCTGGATAATCTAAAGAAAAAATGGGATCAGAAGTATAGTATAGTAATTGAATCCTGGTATAATAACTGGGATAAGTTATCAACATATTTTAATTACTCACCGGAAATCAGGAAAATTATTTATACTACAAACGCATTAGAGGGTTTCAACCGACAGCTTAGAAAGTTTACGAAGATAAGAACAGTATTTCCAAATGATGAAGCACTTAGAAAATCTCTTTACCTAGCTACTGAGAAAGTCATGGAAAAATGGACTTCTCCATCCCAAAATTGGGGAATGACATTGGCACAATTAACTATTGTGTTTAATGATAAACTAGGCGAAGAGATACTCTAAGATTTAGCTAAAATTTTTATATTTTTTCTTATTTTATTGCATAATTAAGTATATTATACAAACAATAAGAATGTAATATTAATCAGTATTAGTATTACTCAAATATAAAAAAATATAACTGAAAATCAAAATTTCCAGTTATATAAAACTAAATCAAATCTATTTTACACAAATCCATCTATATTCTCAACTACAATAGGTAAAGCTGTCCTCCTTTTTTTAATTGAAAAGTTCCGTATTTTTAACTGCTTCTTCTACCAAGCTTTCTATATTCAAAACACTTTCAGCCTTTCTTATTTCGGAAACTCTAGGCTTAGTTTTAGGATGCTTTGGCACAAATATAGTGCAGCAATCTTCATAAGGAAGTATTGAAGTTTCATAAGTACCAATTTTTCTTGCTTCATCCATTATGTCTACTTTATCCATGGCAATAAGAGGCCTGAAAACTGGTCTGTCTGCTACGTCATTGCTTACAATTAAGCCTTCCATAGTTTGACTTGCCACCTGTCCAACACTTTCACCTGTAGTTACTGAATCCACATTGTATTTCTCCGCCAACTTGCAGGCTATTCTCATCATAAATCGTCTCATTATTATAGTTAGTTCATCTTCCCTGCAATTTTTAATTATCTGCATCTGTATTTCTGTAAAAGGAGTTACATAGAGATTTATAGTCCCTGTATATTCCCTCAATATTCTAGCCAATTCCTTGACTTTTTCCTTAGCTCTTTCACTAGTATAAGGATGGCTGTGGAAGTATACACAATTTAATCTGACTCCCCTTCTAGCCATCATATATCCAGCTACTGGTGAATCTATTCCTCCTGAAAGCATAAGCATTGTACTTCCATTTGTTCCATAAGGCATTCCACCTATGGCTTTTATCCTTTTTGAATATACATAAGCACTATCCCTTATCTCTACATTTACAAAGAAATCTGGTTTTCTTACATCTACTGTTAAATTTTCAGTATTTTTTAAAATATAAGCTCCAACTTCTCTACTTACCTCCATAGAATTAAGAGGGAATTTTTTATTTGCCCTTTTAGTCATTACTTTAAAGGTACTTCCTGAATTTTGCTGTATACTTTTAAGGCATTGTTCCTTTATACTATCCATATCTGGTTCTACTTCATCTACTATACAAATTTCAGCTATTCCAAATACCTTTTTTAATTTTGCAATAGCTTCGTCCATATTATCACAGCCTATAAACCATCTTCCCTCATCTACAACAAAATCGTATTTAGTCTCTCCAAGAACATTTTTTATATTATCCTTTAACTTCTTCTCAAATCTGCCCTTATTTAATCCCTTTAAAAATATCTCTGAAGCATATTTTAAAAGTAACAATTTTCTCATTTACCCACACTCCTTAAAAATTTTAAAGATTCATCCAGTACATTTAAAGTATAATCAACTTCATCTTTTGAATTATCTTCATCAAAGCTAAATCTTATAGTTCCCTTAATTTCTTCCTTCTTCAACCCCAGAGCTTTAAGCACATGACTATCTTCATTATTTTTAGCAGAACACGCAGACCCTGTAGATACATATATACCTTTTTCCTCCAGCAAGTGTAGTAATACTTCTCCTCGTACACCTATAAAAGATACACTTAATACATAGGGTGAATAGTCATTCCCATCACTATTTATTTTAATATTAGATATAGCTTTAAGTTTTTCTATAAAATAATTTTTTACACATGTTACTTTACTAAAACTTTCTTTTCTATTTTTGTATACTTTCTCCGCCGCTTCCGCAAATCCAACAACAGCTGCCAAATTTTCAGTGCCCGATCTAAACCCTTTTTCCTGTCCCCCTCCATATATAAGTGGTTCAGGTCTAAGACCTTTTTTTACATAGGCAATGCCTACTCCTCTTGGTCCATGTATTTTATGTCCACTTGCAGATAGCAAATCTATATTGCATTTTTTAACATCAATATCATACTTCCCATAGGCTTGAACTGCATCTACATGGAACTTTGCTCCACTATTTTTTTCTTTTATAATCTTTCCTATAGTTTCTATGTCCTGTACCATTCCAATTTCATTGTTAGTGTGCATTATACTTACTATTCTAGTTTCTTTATTAATGCTTCTTTTAAGTTCTTCAAGATCTACTTTTCCTCTGTTATCTACATTTAAATAAACAACTTTTACTCCTTGTCTTTCTAGTGCTTTGCAAGTATTTAAAACACTTGGGTGTTCTATCTTTGTAGTTATAATTTGCTGTCCAGGTTTTATAAAACCCCTTATTAAAAAGTTATTACTTTCACTTCCACCAGAAGTAAATATTATTTCATCTCTACTACAATTTAGGGTATGTGCCACTATATCTCTACTTTCATTCATCTTTAACTCTGCTTTCAATCCTAGAGAATAAGAAGAAGATGGATTTCCATAATAATTTTTCATAGTTTCTGCCATTGAATTTATTATTTCATCATAAGGTCTAGTTGTTGCACTGTTGTCAAAATAAACTTCCACTATCTTTCACCTCGTATACGTAAAAATAATTAAAATATCATAAAAAGCCAATATAACATATATTATCACACTTATATGCTATAGACAAAATCTATTTTAACAATTTTCATGTTATAAACTTATAAAAAAATTTGTAAGAACACATACTATTATAGATAAAAACTAGGAATAGAAGGGACATTTTAATGAAAGTTAAATATTTTTTATTAACCATATTCTATATTTTATGTATAAGCTTAAATTCTGCAGTTTCTGCATCTTCACCGAACACCTCAGAACAAATTTCCTGTAATAAAACAATATACCTTACTTTCGATGATGGACCAAGTACAGAAGTTACACCAAAAATACTTGATACTTTAAAAGAAGAAAACGTAAAGGCCACTTTTTTTATAATAGGTTGTAAAATTCAAGGAAGAGAGGATATAGTAAAAAGAATATTCAATGAAGGTAACAGTATAGGTCTCCATACATATACTCATAAATCAAGTAAAATATATTCAAGCTCTGATTCTTTTCTCGATGAAATGAATAAAACTAGCATCGAAATTGAAAAAGTAGTAGGATTTGCACCTAAAATAATAAGATTTCCCACAGGAAGTAATGGACACTTAACTAATTCACTTCTTGAAAAACTTCATTCTTCAGGCTATAAGATATATGATTGGAATTTACCTTTGTCCGACGGCATAGATTATAACACATCAGTTGACCAATTATACAAAGAAGGTACTGGAAAGTGCGTCAATCCAAATAAAATATTTTTACTTGCTCATTGTGACAGTCAAAATAAAAACACCTGTGTGGTACTCTCTAAAATAATAAAACATTACAAGGAATTGGGATATGAATTCAAAACAATTACAGAAAACACCCCTGAATATCACTTTAGAGTAAGAAGATAATTCACAATTCATTGTAATCTGTCCATTGCAAATTAAATTAAGCTGCCAGGAAGCTAAGTATTAATTAACTTTCCAGCAGCTTATTTTCAATTTGTTACACAGCGAGTAAAATAATTTCTTATTATTGCTGTCCAAAGCTCCATCTATCAAAGTATATAAAATTTCAGTATACAGCTCCCTTTTTTCCATGCTAGTTATAGGATTCATAGTAGAATTTTTATAAGGATTAAAAGAGTTGTCCAAATTTTCCCTGTGAACTTTCTTTAAAATCCATATATAGTATGCTAATTCTTCTTTTGATATAGTAAAAAATAATTTATTACAGTCATTTGTTGAAGATATTTTTATTATATCACTCTGCAAGTAAGTCAATTCTATTTCTCCAAAATTGCGTACTTTAAACTTACTGCTTTTAAAACTAGAACTTTTAAATTCACTTAAAAATTCTATATAACTTAAAAAGTCTTTTTCTCCAAGTTTAAAATCATTTAGTACAGTATTAAAGCCGCATCTTTTTTGAAAGGAAATTTTATAATTGCTGCATCCTCCTACATTGCTAACATTAGAAATGAAAATGCTATCTACAAATTTGTCCATTGCACGTTTTGGTATTAGCTTTATTCCATATTCAAAATCCCCGTTTTCATGCTCCTTCAAAACAACAAAGTTACTTATATCCATAATTTTATCCCCTTTTTCGTAATATACCTGATTTATTATACATGAAAAAAGTGATTTTTTATGTTTATACGCAATATTGTGAAATTTCACAATATAGTACCCAGAGCTCCGCCTATAAGTCCATTATCTATAATAAATATACTTATTTCCATATATTACTACTTGTGTATTTTTTTATTATTGCAAAGATAATTAAATTCACAAAACTTACAATGGGATGAGTACAGTTTGCTATTAAAGCCATAAAAATCATAGGAATTTATATTTCTTATTATTTTACTCAGGTACTTTTCATTTTCAATATGAACCTTTTTGCTATACTCTATAGTTATAATATCATTTTCGTATTGAGGCTGCCAAAAGTTCATTGTTATATCTTCCGGATTACATTCAAATTCAAACATATTTTCAACATTTTCAGCTAATACATACATATATACTAAAGTTTGAACTCTTTTTTTCATCTCTTCTATGGATAATTTTCTATTTTCCGTCTTCCAATCCCATATTTGAATTTTTTTATCCGGTGTTACTATTATCAAATCATACTTTGCCTGAAGTCTCATGACATCTTTTGTCATTTTCACTTCATACTCTACTAAATAATTATTTTTTTTGTTTATTTTAAATGTGTCCTTTAAAGAATTTACCTTTTTTATTAAGTCATCATCATTTAATTTTCCCAGTGGAATCCCTGCAAAATACCTTTCACATATTAAGTGAAAATCCAATCCCTGCTTTATATTCTCATAATAACTTTCTTCTACAGAACCTTCCCTCTTCCAGGATAAGTTTTCCAAGTACTTCAGTCTAAACTTAAGAGGACACTTTATAAATGTATTTATAGAATTTTGACTGTAATAAAAATATTCCAATTTACTTATATCCAAAACTTTCACCACTTATACCTTCTAAATTTTATCCGATGACTACCTGCTCTAATAATCCCACTTCTCCAAGTGGAAGTAAAGAGCAGCTACGTCCCTGGATAACGATCTCTAAGCATCAGGTGGAGTCAAAACTCCATCTGATGCTAAGAACTCTGTTTATTCTCACAAATGAACTTTTTTATGACTTCAAAATACTTAGATGGGCAGTCTTTTTTGTTTTCATCATAGTGGGCCATGAGTATTAAGTACTTCTTTGCCCTTGTTATAGCCACATACAAAAGTCGTATTTTTTCACATACCACTTCTTCCCTAGCCTTTATAATAGGGTTGTAGTAAACATCATTTTGAAGTAGCTTTTGTACTTCTGCTTTTCCTATAGCTGTGGGATTTTTAAATTCATCTTTAAAGTAATAATGTTCTGATCTAAATTTTCCCTTAATGCTATAGGGATATATATAATTATTTAAATACAATAAAAATACACAATCCCATTCTAAGCCTTTTGATTTATGATAAGTTGTAACCGTAACTTTCTCTGGGACTGGCTCATATCCCCTTATATCATAAATTACATTGCATATATGTGTAAATGCAGAACTTCTTATATCTAAAAGTTCCTGTGAAATTTCATCCAAAGTCACAGAATTATTTTCAGCATTCTTATGCCTTACATAAGATGCTACATATTGAAGGATAGCTTTATCTTCATTATTTAATTTAAGTTTATACCCTATATATAGAATCAATTCTTGCAAAGGCATATTCAAATTGCTCAATATATCTTTTACCATTCTCAATTTACATATAAAATCTTCAAATATATTCTTGTCTATCTCCTCTAATTTACAAACAGACGTAGTCTTAAATACACTTTCTTCTAGTATATCCTCAATTTTAAAACTTGTAATATTATTTATTATAACATTCTTTTTTTCATTGTCTCCATCTATAATTTCATACATCAAATTTCTAAATTTTACAAGGTTGTCCGGTTCTCCCAAAAATCCTAACATTTTCCCTAAAATATTTATAATTTTAAGTCTCTCTGAAGATGTGCTTGACAGTTCATCACATTCTATTTCATTTTTTCTAAGCTCTTCTGCTATTTCTTTTACATGGCTGTTAAATGGAATTAATATAGCAAGTGTCATATCTGGATGCTTTCTTTTAAAACTTTTTACCTCTCCTATAGTCTTTCTCTTTACATCTTCCCAGGAGCTCATGCTGTATGCATAGATACCATATTCGTCAACTTCAGGGTTTTTCAAATCTTCTATATCTTCTACAGAATGTATTTTTTGATATCTAAGCGCCCCTCTACATCTTTCCTCTGGATGATTTTTTACCGTGTATTCAACTAAGAAATTAGCTAAATTCATTATATTCCTTGTGCTTCTGCCTGATCTGTTCATTACATAATTTTCATCTGCTTCTCTTAAAAATTGTTTAAAATATATGGGATTTGAAGATGTAAAACTCCCCATTATGCTTTGATTTAAATCTCCTACCCGAACCAAATTACATTCTCTCTTCTTATTATCTGCACTTATCCTTTCAGAAATAATGGACAGTATATCACACTGCACCAAATTTGAATCCTGGCATTCGTCTTCAAATACAAAACTATATTTTTGTTGAAACTTTTTTCTCAAATCCTCATCTGAAATCAGTGCCTTATAAGCAAGTACAAGTATGTCATTATAGTCCACATATCCATTTAAACTCAACATTTTCTCATATCTGGAATAAATATAATTTAAAATATGAATTATACTATTATTTCCTAAGAGCTCTCTGTTTTCTTCTACTTTTTTAGGAGTTATTCTATTTAATTTTAATTCACTTATAAGCACATCTGATATTTGTAAAAAATCTTTCCACCATCTCTCACCTTTTTCATCATACTTTTTAGTACCATACTCACTTAAAAGACTTCTGTATATCTTTTCTCCTCCGAGCTTTCTCCACATCTTTACAGCATTATCTAAATAGAAGATCTTTTGTACATCATCTATTACCTTAAAATTTTCATCTAATCCCGCTACATCCGGCCTCTCCTGTAATACTTTCATTGCAAGACCGTGTATTGTCATAACTTCATAGTCATTATTTGAATCTATTCCTCTCTCCTCAAGCATGTGAGAAATTCTATTTTTAAAGTTATTTACAGCACTATTCATATATGTAACTACAAGTACTTTTCCAGGCTTGTTCAATTTTTCTTCTATTATTTTGCAAACAAGCTGTGCTGTAATAAAGGTTTTCCCTGCCCCAGGCACTGCAGAAACTGCCATAGTACCGCCTTTATATTTCATTATAGGCAGCTGATCATCTCTAAATTTCATATATCCATATATCCTCCATTTTGCTCATATCCCATTTCAGAATATTTACTTCCATATAAATATATTCTACCACTACACTTCCTTAAAAGTGCTTTGGCTACACTATATAAATTTCTCTTTCTATTTCTTGTTTCAATTTCCTCTGTATACACAACATTTTCATTCCAACTCTTCCTTAACACACAGTCATTTGAAAATTTTTTTATATTTCTAGGACTCCACAAATCACTCGTCACATCAGTCCAAATTTGTACAGAACTTTTTATATTACTGGTTAGGAAATTAAAGGCACTGCTTAAAATTACATTCTTTTTTTCAAAATACATATCTTCTATGTCTCTAAAGGAACAAAAATTTTCAGCTTCGTTTATTATAAAATCTACGAATTTTTGTGATGGGTTATCTATGGTTTTAAATTTATCAAGAGTATTTATAAACCTATCTGCCAACTCACCTAAATTTTCACATATACCTATGTTTTCTCTTGAATCTGGAAGTTCTATCATAATATTTAAAAATATTAGTCTTATAAGCTCTGGCATATCTATACTGCCACTTCTAATATTTTTGCTGCAGTTTCTTATCCAATTTATAATATAGTTATATTTAGAGACTCTCTCATCTCCCATAATATTCTTTTGAGTATCCGTTAAATCCCCTAGCTTTCGAAAATTTACAACTTCCTTAGATAAAATCCATGAAGTTTTTGCATCTGTGACCAAAAGCGTTGAAAAAAGTTTTCTATAATCATCCATTGTAAAGTTATATTCTATATCTTCAATGCACATGCATATAATCATTATAATGCAGTGAACATACACATTATCCATCAGTTTGCTTTTCTTTCCTAAATTGTTGATTTCAAAAGGTGCATCTTTAAACCTACTTTGTAATTCATAATTCAATACAAAATCGTTTATAGGACATATAATAGCTATATTTCCCGGAGGTATCCCAGTATCTATAAGCTCTTTTAACTTATCTCCGATTTTTTCAATCATTTCACTTCTTAGGGAGGACCCTGTATCCGTATAAATATTATCTGAGCATTTGAATTTATTGGGGCTTTCTAAAATGTGACAAAACTCAGAACTACATAAAAAATGTTCCTCTAAATTTATAAGTTCACCGCTAGAAAATTTACTTTTCTTTATAAAATCTATATCTGAACCATAGGAGTTACAAAACCCTGCCTCCATATTAGAAAAAAAGTAACACCTATGTGCATTTTGAGAAATTATTTGTACTAAATTAAGTTCAGCAGCACACATTTCATCCATGTCATCTACCAGTACATATTTTATATCCTCAAGTTTTTTTAAATAACCTTCATCTTTAAGTAAATATTTGTTATAAAGCTGTATCGCCATAGCTATATCAATAGTTCCTGAATTCAAAAAACTTTTGGTGTAATGCATTATTACTTCATCCATCTTATCAAAATTCTTGGCATTTACATTTTTCTTCAATTTTAAAGAATTATATAACCTGTGTCCTATTTTATCCATATCAATTAATGAACATGCAGCTTGACTCATGTTTGATATGAAAGTCCCAGCAATTTTTTTAGACTCTGCTGTTATATCTAAAAAGTATCCTTTTCTTCTTCTATAATAATCAATTAGCATTTTCATCATGTACTTTGAAGTATCATAATTTACAAATTCAGGCCTTATTTCACCTTTTCTTACCAACTTACAACTTTTTTCAATTATTGGCCAATATTTTATAATTTCTTCTTTTACAAAATTGGCATAAGTTTTTATTTTACACTGACCACAAAAATTAAAAGAAAGATTCCTCTTCCATGCCATTATCTGATTTAAATTCATAACAAATACTAAAATCTCTTCACTTTTAATTTTTTGAGATTCAATCATACGTCTATATTTTTCTTGTGCTAAAGTAGTTTTACCACTGCCGCTTATTCCATCTATAACAAGACTATTTCCTTGGAAATCATTTTTAAAAAGCATTTCTCTTATTTCTTCATACTTTATTTTCATCACCCACTTTTTTAAATTAGTTTTTTTAATGAGTAATTATACCACTTAAAAAAACCAGGGTCTATAACCCTGATTTTACAATAATTTTAATCTTCATACAAATATTTTCTTGTCATTGGCAGTTCATTATTAAGTCCTTTTGTAAATACAAACTGATGTATATCTACTACCCCATAATGAAATGAAGCAGCGCAAGCATTTAAGTAAAGTCTCCACATTCTTATAAATCTAGTATCTTTCATTTTTTTAACTTCATCCATAGCACTTTCAAAATTTTCAGCCCAACATTTTAATGTTCTAAAATAATGAAGTCTCAAACTTTCTGCATCCACAAGGTGAAGATCATTATCTGCCATTAAACTAACTAATTCCCTTATAGATGGTATATATCCTCCTGGGAATATGTATCTCTTTATCCATTCATTAACTTCTCCTTCTGTTTGTGCAGTAATACAATGAAGAAGTGACACTCCTCCTGAATTTAACATATCTCTTACATCTTCCATATAAGTAGACAGATTTTTTCTTCCCACATGTTCAATCATTCCTACGCTTACTATTCTATCAAATTTTTCTTTTTTATCTGCAATTTCTCTATAGTCTGCCAGTCTAACTTCAACTTGCTCCTGTAAATTATTTTCTTTTATTCTTTCATTTGCTTTTTTTAATTGTTCCTTACTTAAAGTTATGCCTACAGCTTTTACTCCATATTTTTTTGCAGCCATGAGAATGAGTTCTCCCCATCCACATCCTATATCTAAAAGTGTTTGTCCCTCTTTTAAATTAAGTTTTTTCAATATATGATCTACCTTATTCAATTGTGCCTGATAAAGGGAATCATTTTCATACTTAAAATATGCACAAGAATAACTCATTGTTTTATCAAGCCATAAACTGTAGAAGTCATTTCCCTGATCATAGTGATACTGTACATCCGTTTTACTTCTCTTTAAAGTATTTGGAAGTATTTTGTACACTTTGGAAAATACATCTGCCTTATTTAAAAAACTTTCTTTATTCTTATATACTGATTCTAATATTTCTCTAATATTTCCTTCAAAATCAAGAACCCCATCCATATATGCCTCTCCTAAAGTAAGAAAAGGATCTCGCAGTATGTCTTTTTCAGAAATGGGTTTATTCATACATACTTTAAATTTTATGTCTCCATCTCCATACTTTTCTTCAGAACCATCCCAATATTTAACTACTACAGTGTCTGAAAAAACACCCTGTAAAAATTTTTTAAAAAACATTTTATCTAATCCCATATCTTCATATCTTCCTTTCTTGAAAAATAAAACTATATTTAAAATACTTATATACTACAAAACAATTACACATTTAATTTTCATTACTATGACTTTCATTTGGAATATATATCTTTAAGCTCTCTATCCTCTTCTCATCTACTTTTTCCACTTTGAAAATTATATTTTCATATTCAACAGTATTTTCTTCTCCTTCCTTAGGAATACTTCCTAAGAGTTCTATTACAAAGCCACCTATAGTATCTGAGTTATCTGATTCCAATTCCAAATTCAAAAATTCATTTACTTCATCTATTGATACTAATCCACTTACTAAATAAGTATCTTGATCAATTTTATTTATATACTGGTCATTATCATCATACTCATCGAATATATTTCCCATTACCTCTTCAATCAAGTCTTCTATAGTTACAATTCCAGAAAATCCACCATATTCGTCAATTAAAATTGCCATATGATTTTTAGTACTTTGGAGTTCTTTAAAAAGTACATCTATATTTTTATTTTCCGGTATAAAATAAGGTGTTCTAAGTAGTGGCTCTATATCTATATTATCTGCAGAAGTTTTCATAAGTTTCACAAACAGATCCTTAACATACAATATACCTATTATATTGTCTATATCATCCATATAAACAGGTATTCTAGAATATTTTTCTTCAATAATACTTTCAATTGTATCTGAATCTATATCATTTATATCTATAACAAATACTTCTGTTCTAGGAGTCATAACTTCTTTTGCTAGCTTATCATCAAACTTAAATATTCCCTCTATCATTTTCTTTTCAGATTGATTAAAAACTCCTGTCTCCTGTCCAAGTTCTATCATGGATCTAATTTCTTCTTCAGATACTTCATCTTCAATATTTTCTGTACTTATGTTACATATTTTTAAAAGGATATTAGTAGAACCTGAAAGTAATTTTACAAAGGGTAACATCAACTTACTTATAAACAAAGTTGGATTTATTAATGCCATTGATATCATTTCTGATTTTTGAAGTGCAATTCTCTTTGGAAATAATTCTCCAAATACAAGGGTAACATATGATAATAGCACTGTAATTATAATTACAGACAGTTTGTCACTATAGGGAACGTGAAGTTTAACCAAAAAAAATGAAAACTTCTCCGACAATGTAGTAGCTGCAAACGCACTAGCTAAAAATCCAGCAAGAGTTATGCCCACCTGTATAGTAGCTAGAAAATTATTTGGTTCTTTTAATAACTTCAATATTTTCTTTGCCTTTTTATTTCCCTCTTCTGCTAAATAATTAATTCTACTTTTGTTTAAAGCAACTATAGCCATTTCTATGGCTGAAAAAAATGCATTAATCACCGTGAGTACTAATAACAACATAAGTTCGAATATTATACTCTGCCAGGTAACATCCATGCGCACAATCGTCCTTTCATCTATTTTTTAGATAATAAAATAAATAGGAATTAGATGATAAGTCTAATTCCTGCAATAAAATCCTTTTATTATACCTATGTGTAACCTACAAGCTATTCTTATCATTCATAACTTGAACTTTCTTGTAAATCAATGGTGCAGGTGAAGGGAGTCGAACCCCCACGCCGTAAAGCGCTAGATCCTAAGTCTAGTGCGTCTGCCAATTCCGCCACACCTGCATATAAAAAATAAATATTAGGATTTTTCCACGTTACAACTTTACCACAAAACTACAACCTTCATTAAATTGGTGGCTTACCGGGGAATCGAACCCCGGGCAACATGATTAAAAGTCATGTGCTCTACCAACTGAGCTAGTAAACCAATGGCTGGGATGGCAGGATTTGAACCTACGAATGATGGAGTCAAAGTCCATTGCCTTACCACTTGGCTACACCCCAACGCTAAACAGATTTCCTTCTTCTTATATATGAATAAGTATCCATAAATTAAAAACACCATAGAAATCATTAATTTATAGGTTATATACTTAAGTGTACTAATTTATTCCTCTACCTATAAAAACTAGGGAATTTTTTGTAACTGCAATATATATTATAAAGCACAACAAATATAATGTCAATAGTTTTTTTGTTCTAAATTGATACCCTCTATTATTTCCCAGTATGCTAACTTTTATATGGGGTTATTTCAATAGCAATTTTATAGATAAATGCTGGGCACACTAATTAATTAGTGCGCCCGCCTTATTAACTGTCCGTTTTACTTTTTACTATTCTATTGTATTCATTTAAAATTGAATCCAACATTTGACTTGCAACAACAACTTCTGGATCAAGCAAATTTTTCTTTTGCTCAATTAAATTCTCTAGCTTTTTTCTTAATTCAGTTATTTTTTGCAATATTTCTTCAATTTCACTCATACTATTCCCTCCTCTCTCAATTTAGTATAGAAAGGAAGGAAATTCTTATAAATATTAATCTATTGGAAATACCACCATAGTATTCATAAACTGTATTTAAAAGCAAAAAACAAGAATTGGTAGATACCAGTTCTTGTTAAAATTATTAATTATTTGAATTTACCAGCAACCATAAATGCTGCTGCACTAGCAATGGATATTACTGCAGTATTTAAAAACTTATGTGGTAAAAAGCAGCATAATATAATTAAAAAGGACGTAATTGCTATAGAAACATATTTAAGTTTCATTCTTCGTTCTTTACTTTTTATCCTTTTATTAATATTATCTACAGGAGAAAAAATACAAATAAGTACAAAGGAAATAAACTCCAACATCAACAATATGTATGTATTAAATGAAACATATTTTCCAACAATTATTATAGATAAAAATGCAATAAAACTAATGAAAAAACATCCCCAATAGGTTTTTGCATGATACCCTCCTGAGAATATCCTTATTGGGCAAAAAAATATAAGAATAACTATATAATACTGCTGCAATGAAAACAGCCAAAATATAATAAAGTATGGAATAATTTTTGTTATTTCATCAAAGATACAAAGTAATCCATATTCCATCTTTTTTAGTTCCAAATCAGAAAATTGTGGGTTTGTTTCAGAAATTTTCTTTACTATAGATCCTATAAGTTCATCCATTTATTTATCCTTCTATCTTAAATTTTACTAAAAATTTAGTGTTTTCTGCAGTGCTTTCAACATGTATATTTCCATTATTTTTTTCAACTAGCTGTTTGATAATGTATAGTCCAAAACCATGGTCACTTTTTTTGCTGGTTTTCGTAGAAAAACCTTTATCAAAAATCCTTTTTTTCATACTTTCTGAAATAACATCCCCATTGTCAGCTACTTCAATGCAAAAATCCTCATGCTCTCTAAAGGTACTTACGGCGATCTCTTTATAATCTGTATATGTTTTAGATTGGAATGCCTCAAAAGCATTGTCTACTAGATTACTTATAATGCTTATCAACTCATCCTGCCTAATTTTTATCAAGTCAAAAGGTTCATCGATCATCACTTCAAAATCTATATTATTTTTCGCAGCATAGTTATTTTTGATAGACAATAGTCCATCTATGTAATCATTTCCTGTATCCAAGTACTTAAAAGAGGAATGTACGGTATCTGAAATTTTTAACACATAGTCATTTATTCTTTCAACAGTATTAGGCTTGTTTAACATACATAGTCCTTGTATGACATTTATGTGATTAGCAAAATCATGTTTTTCCTGCCTTATTATACTAATTATTTCTTCCATATTTTTAATTTGGCTTTCTTGAACTTTATACTTAGCATTTATGTTTACAAGGGTATGTTTTTCTTTTAAGCTCCTAAATTTTGCTATTAAAAATACAAAATAAATACTAAAAATAATAATATTATAGATTTGAATATTGTCTATATTAAAAATACCATAATTAATACAAAATACAAATATAGCAAATACGCCTAATTCAATTATTAAATTAGCAAATATAACCCCTTCTTTTTTAAATAATTTGAGTTTAATAAAATATAAGTTGAATTTGAAAATCATTAATACAATAAGTATTTGCAAGATCTTAGTAACTATTATAAAAATCCAAAGATATTCAGAATTTAAAAAAATCTGATTCAAATCTATGTTAAATATAAACATTTCAATGGTTTGGATAAAAAATTCCGTAGTAAAAATTATTGTAATTAATAACGATACTATAACTGTAGAATCAAAAATTTTTATTTTTAAAGTTAATGAAAGTAATAAAATATCAACTACTATAGGAATCAGTGAATGATATGCTACTGACATATGACATGTACACCAATAAGTTATAAAAGTAGCCAATATACAAAATAACCCTGTTTTAATTTTATTCTGTATTATAAATTTTTTTTCATCATATAATGCTTCAAAAATCCCTAAAAGAAGTACCACTTCTATAACATCTAGTACTATTTCTCTTACAATAAGGTACGTATGAATTCCTCCTTTAGCTCTGGGATATTTTCTATAAATGCTGTAGATTGCAAATTAATGTTCTTATGCTCTGTGTAAAAATTTTTAACTACAGCATTTACAAAAAGATGAATAATTACTTTAAAAATTCATCAGGGCATTTGGGCTGATGAGCACCACCTAATGACGTAGGAGTTATAACTATTGCTGCCAAAAATAGAGATAATGAACCTACTGTTTTCATTGTTTTGCTTAATAAAGATTTTTTTAAATTTTTCATTTTACACTACACTCCTTTAGTAAAATTTTTGTAATTATATAGCCCATTTTATATATTCTACAATATATTGTTTTTTCCTCCCTGAATTTATAAAAAAGTAACATTTATCTAAAAAATTATTTTTTTAGATAAATGTTACTTAAAATGCAGTCAAGAATTCACAATTAACAAATTTTTAATCCTGGCAATAACTCTTCTTTACATTCTTATTAATTTTGTAGTATTATAAACACGCAAATCTTTAAAGCTGAACATATTTTAAGATAAATGCACTAAATAGGGAGGATTTTAATATGATAAGATACAGCTTAGTAACACAAAAAAATCCCAGGGAGATTGTTTTACTTAAAGCCTCTCCTTGCATATGGGGACACTGCAGTTTTTGTGATTACATAGATGACAACAGCACAGACACTAATTCAAATATAACTTTTAATGAGAACATTCTCAAAAAAGTTACAGGAAAATATAAAACTCTAGAAACCATAAATTCAGGAAGCTGCTTTGAATTACCCCTTGAAACGCTGGAATACATTAGATCTGTGGTAGTTTCAAAAGGCATAAAAAAGTTATTTTTTGAAAGCCACTGGCTTTACAAAGACAGGCTTCATGAAATGGAGGATTTTTTTAAAGTACCTATAATATTTAAATGTGGTATTGAAACCTTTGACGATAATTTCAGAAATAAGATATTACATAAAGGTGCTGTTTTTTCCGGTCCAGCTGAAGTTGCCAAATATTTTAAGTCTATATGCCTTTTAGTTGGCATAAAAGGACAGACCACTGAAATGATAAAAAAAGATATAGAGTATCTGCTTAAATACTTTCAATATGGATGCATAAATATATTTACACAAAATTCCACAAGCATAGAAAGAGATGAAAAATTGATAAATTGGTTTAAAGAAAATTATTCGTTTTTGGATAGAGAACAAAATATAGAAGTACTTTGGAACAATACTGATTTTGGTGTTGGAACTATTTGTGACAGTTAAAAATATACGTTAAGTCATTGACTTACCAGAAGGTAAGCCAGCTTTAATGTAATAAATATTATGGCATTTATTACATTAAAGCTGTTTTTTTAAAAAATCTTTTATATCTTCTGACGGCATTGGTTTTCCGAAATAATATCCCTGGATTTTATTGCAATTTTTACCTTTCAAAGATTCAATCTGATCTTCTTCTTCAACACCTTCTGCCACTACTTCCAATTTCATTCTATGGGCAAGCTTTATTATCTCTTCCGTTATAATGTCTTCATAATAATCACTGCATATGCCATCTATAAAAGTCTTATCAATTTTAAGCGTATTTATTGGAATACTTTTTAAATAGTTCAAAGAAGAATATCCACTTCCAAAGTCATCAAGTGCAACTTTTACTCCAATATTTTTGAGCTCATTTATCACCTTAAGATTACTTTCAAGAGATTCCATCATAACACTTTCAGTTATTTCTATTTCCAAGTATTCTGGTTTTAATTCAGTTTCCTCCAGAACCTTTTTCACCGTATATGCAAAATTATCCTCTTTAAGTTGTATTGGTGACACGTTTATGGATATGAAATCATAAGAATATCCATTATCCTTCCATATTTTATTTTGAGAACAAGCAGTTTTCAAAACCCATTCTCCTATAGGTATTATAAGTCCTGTTTCCTCTGCCAAATTTATAAATTCCAAAGGCATAACCCATCCTAATTTAGGACTATTCCATCTAATTAAGGCTTCAAACCCTACTACTTTTGTATTTTCCATATCCACTTGAGGTTGGTAGTATAAAATAAATTCGTTATTTTTTATTGCCTTTCTCAGTTCCTTTTCCATCTCAACTTTTTTCAAAATTTCATTGTACATGGATTTTTCAAACAATTTATAAGAATTTTTACCTATCAATTTAGTTCTATTTAACGCTATATCTGCATTTCTAAGTAAAGTGGCAACTTCTTCTCCGTCTCTAGGATATACAGTTATTCCTACAGTAACCGATATTAAAGTTTCCGTTCCATCTATATTCCAAAGTCCACTTATAGTATTTATCATACACTGAGCTATGTTTTCCAAATGCCGTTTATTATCATATCCATTTTTTAAAATTAAGAACTCACTTCCGCCCATCTTTGCAACCATGCCCAAATGCAATTGGCTTAAAACCTCTCCTGTTTTTCTTAACAGTTTATCTCCATACTCATATCCAAAGATATCATTTATATTTTTAAAATTATCCAAATCTATTTGGAATATAGAAAAATTATCCCCTGATTTTTTTTCTATTCTCTTCTCAACTTCCTTTTTGAAAAGATTCCAATTAGGTAAGTTAGTTAATTGATCATAATAGGCCAATTTTTTTATCCCATCATATTTAGATCTAAGCTGCTGTTCTGATGCACATAATTGTTCATATATACCAAAAAGTTCTACATAACTTTGATTTAGCTTTTTATTTGTATCCAAATCCATGATAAATCCATCTTCCGTCTTTTGTGCTAATATCAACCCATAATGAAAAAACTGGGTAATTTTTTCAATATACCTTTCCGAAATAACAGGTGTATTTTTTATTAGAAGCTTATATTTTCCTTCATCAAAGTTAAATTTTTCAAATTTAACTTTAAAACAATCTTTATCAGACTTTTGAAGAAAAACAGGATTTAAAAAAATTGTGCCAATATGCTCTTCGTTTATGGTAATTGGTATACCTATGTAAACTAAATTACCATATCCCTCGAAAACTCCTATTTCCCTTTCGTTTATAATTTGATTTAATATATATTCTTCTTTTTTGTCATCACCTAATTTATCAAATATATGTATGTATTTTTGTGAATTTATATTAAGTACTTCTCCACTTATATCTTTTACATAACAGGCTATTGAAGTTATAGAATAAAATCTTTCCATTAAATTTTTAAGTTCGGATATATTTATCACATCAGCTAATACAAAGGCCATATGGGCACCAACTTTCATCCTCATTTATTTACAGGGATTGTATAATATATTTTACTATTTAAATTGTTACTATTATAATCATATTTTAAAATCTTACTTGAAAGTGTTAATAAATTTGCATATTGTCTTTAAATTATATAATTATTTCATGATTTTGAAAACACTTTTATTCAAATTTTATGTTTTTTAATTTATCTTTTAGTAAATCCCCGAGGGTAACTCCACTTTCATCTTCATCTAAATACTGTTTAAAATTATCTTTAGGATTATCTACTGCATCTTTTATACTAAGCGATATTCTACTATCTTTTATATTTATGTCCAATACCCTTACTTTTACTCTATCACCTACTTTTAATACATCAGATGGTTTTGCAATATGTTCTTCAGATATTTCTGAAATATGGACAAGTCCTTCTACTCCTGGTTCAATTTCTACAAATGCACCTATATTTATAATCTTGCTCACAGTTCCCTCTATTATATCATTTACGCTATACTTTTCATCCATATTATCCCACGGGTTTTTTTCCGTATCCTTTAAGGAAAGTGATATTCTATTTTTATCTTTATCCACGTTCAGCACATATACCTCTACACAATCTCCAACAGACACTACTTCAGAAGGATTTTTTATTCTTCTCCATGAAAGTTCTGAAATATGTGCAAGTCCTTCTACACCACCTAAATCAATAAAAGCTCCAAATCCAGTTATCCTGCTTACTACTCCTTTTACCTTATCTCCTTTAGATATGCTGCTCCAAAGTTTTTCTTTTTTCTTTTCAACCTCTAATTTTTCTACTTCCTTCCTAGATAACACGATTCTTGATTTACTTTTATCCAGTTCTATTATCTTCACCAAAAGAGTTTTTCCTAAAAATTCGTTTAAATCACTAACATATTTAACTGAAAGTTGTGAAGCTGGTATAAATGCTCTAAGGCCATATAAATCAGCGATTACTCCACCTTTTACCACTTGTTTTACCTCTATTTCAAATTCTTTGTCATCCTTTAGCAGCTCAGTAAGTCTGTCCCAACATATTTCCCTATCTGCTTTAATTTTTGACAACAGTACATTTCCATCTTCATCATTTGTTTTAATTACATAAACGTATATCTCATCCCCAACTTTTAAGACTTCATCCACATTTACATTTTCATCTTTACATATTTCATTTTTAGGCAATATTCCATCAACTATATAACCAATATTTACCGTAGCCTGTTCATCAGTTATAGAGATTACTTTACCTTTTACTACTTCTCCATTTCTCACATTTTTCATAGACGAATCAATTTGATCCATAACTTCATTCATTGAATTTAATTCATTATCACTGTCCATTAAATTTCATCTCCCATTCTGTTATTGTTATAGTTTAATTTTTATTTAAAATCACTATACCATTTTAACAATTATATTTTATCACAAATGCTATATAAAGTTATTTTTATCCCATGACTATTTGCTCTAATACTCCCACGCACTCTGTGAAAGCAACTGTCACCAAATCTAAAAATTTGGGACATCTGCTTTTCTCCAAGTTGGAGTAAAGATCAGGTACGTCCCTGGATAACGATTTCTATGCATCCATACATACTTAAAGGTCTTTATAACTTTTATATTGTAAAATTGAATCTGCACTTTTTATAGCTCTTACAATAGCTTTTTCCATAACTTCAGCAGCTAAAAATCCAACCACACTTAAATCAGCTTCTACTTTTCCACATGATGCAGCAAAAATAGTATCTCCATCAAACATAGAGTGGGCAGGTCTCATTGCTCTTCCATAGCCATTATGTGCCATTGAAGCAATTTTGTTCATTTGTGTTTTTGTAAAATTTCCATTGGTTACCACAGCTCCAATAGTAGTATTTCCATTAAACAGATTCTTCTTTTCAGAATATCTTTCAATCATTACTTTTTCAGTGCCTGCAAAAGATTTTCCATCCTCATTTAGGGCTCCTGCAATTATACGCTGGCTCTTGCTATCTATTACATCTCCAAGACAATTAACTGCAACTACAGCCCCTACCTTAAGTCCTCCAATCTGAACTGCAAAAGTTCCAAGTCCACCCTTCATTGCATGTTCACTTCCAAGTATCTTTCCTACAGTTGCACCTGCTCCAGCACCTATATTTCCATTTTCACACAGATTTAATTCTGAATTTTTACAAGCTTCATATCCCATAGTCTTATCTGGTCTTACTCTAAAATCTCCTATATTCAAATCAAATAAAACAGCTCCACAAACTATAGGCACTTTTGTAACTGATACATCAAAACCAATGCTCTTTTCTTCTAAGTACTGCATTACTCCTCCCGCTGCATCGAGCCCAAAAGCACTTCCTCCTGCAAGTACTACAGCATGAATCTTATCTACTAAGTTTACGGGATTTAAAAGATCAGTTTCCCTTGTACCTGGAGAACCTCCCCTTACATCAACTCCAGCACTTGCTCCTTTTTCAAACACAAGTACAGTACAACCTGTAGGTCCATTTAATTTTTGAGAATTTCCTATTCTCATTCCCTCTATACTATTAAATATTATTTCCTTCATTTTTTCCTCCTATATCAAAAGGGAATGTTGCAATAGCAATTTTTTAAATTGCTTTGAACAGTCCCTTTTATAGATAAATCTGCTTAAAAGTTGAGAATTGAAAATGGACAGTTTCCAGTTAATTGAAGCAAAACTTCAATGTTACTATATTTAAGATTTTCTAAAGTATTAGCATAAGAAAATCACCCATAGCTTTTCAATTCTCCACTATCAATTGTCAACTGTTTAAAAACATGTATACGTGTTAAAAATGCTGATATTAATTAGTGAAACAGCCCTTATTTATATTTATCACTTTAAGATAAAACATAATTGCATCTATTTGTGTTTTATCTTAGTAACCGCAGTAACTACAGATATTGTAATAAGTATACATAAAATCATTTCAGGTATACCATTTGTAATACCCACAGCTATAATTCCCTTTTGTGCAGCACTTGAACTTATATTCAAAGCCTTTGCATAAGATCCAAGATATATAACATATATCATTCCTAAAACCCCAATGGTATTCATCAATGAGCCTACTGCTGAAGCTATTCCTATAGGAATAATTTTTTTCTTCATACTCAAACACCTGTATACATAATAAGGTATTATACCTATGAGTACTCTAGGTAAAACTGATACCAGTGGATTCATAAATACAAAAGAAAGTGGTGTAGGTGCAGTTATAGACTGAATCACACTAAATATACCGAAAATAAGCCCTACTGAGGCACCAACTACAGGTCCTTCTAAAATAGAACCTATTATGACAGGTACATGCATTATAGTGGCTTTTACCGGCGGAATAGGTATAAAACCCAGTCCTGTGATTCCCAGTACAATAGAAATTCCAGACAGCATTCCAATTACAGTAATCTGTCTAATTCCAAACTTTGAATGACTTTTTATTTGTCTTTCCATAATTTTTTCCGTTGTTGTTCTTAGGCATTTGAAATAAAATGCCTTATATAGATACAACACGGACCCTCCTTTATAAAATTTAGTTCAGTTTTATTTTAATAAATACTGACGATTTAATTTTATCATGTTTAACCAAAAGTTCAATATATAAATGATAAATATAGCATTAATCTCGTTTTATTGGAAAGCCATCTTTAAAACACTCTTTAGGATACAGTAAATTTATTACCTTTTCCCTACTACATTTTCCGTTTTTCATAAATATATCAGGTATTCCTTTCAAATAAACCCGTACATTTTCTTTAGGAAATATGTCACATACATTTTTTATACATTCTACAACAGAATTATTTTTAGATTTTCTTATGTACTCATCTATTTTTTCTCCCTTTAGCCAATCTGCCCCTTTATATTTGTCATCATAGTTTATAACAGTACATTTTAATTTTTCTTTATCATTTCCCGATATAGATGACATAAAAAAAGTTTTGACCATAATATCGTCTATAGGCAAACTGTATCCTGCAAAAATTATATGTTTTGCATTTTTTATAAGAAGTCCCATCTCGGTTTTTAACTCTTCTAAAGCAGGTATATTCTTTTTTTTAGAAAGGCTTTGTATTATAAGTGTCATATCATAGGGATAAGTTATCTGTCCACAATAAGGACATTCTATTGCTCCTCTCTTATTTAACTTTTCCTTAGGTGTCCTATACTTCCAATTTCTTTGTAAAGGTTTTAAAATAGAAGGTCCAAAAATTTCTGAAGATAATCTATCCCATCTTTCTGCAAAGGTTACTATAGATTTTCCACATTCAGGGCAAATCCTTGATCCAAACATTCCGTGAGGAAATAATACTTTACCTATTCTCATTGTTCTAGAAGGATAGCTATAATCATTTATAACCTTGCACTGGGATTCATTTGTCGTATACCGTATTTCGCATTCATTTCCGTCTAATCCAGCAGAAGCTATTTGAGTTCCAAAATCATCATATAGCTGAAGCTTTAATCCATTTTCTAAATAAATAGGATCCATGTTCACTTCTTTGTGCACATTAAATATATTCCAAAGTATTACAGGGTCCCAGTTAAAAGATATTATAGCATAGGAATAAAGGTAAAACCTCCTTGTATCCATCTTATATCCTCTGCTTTCAAATACTTTTGCCTCCTCTACCATAAGCTCAGCAAGAATTCTTCCAAATTGATAATAAGGTTCCATTTTTTCTTCATCCATATATCCAGGTACCTTTTGTATACTCAATCTTTCCAATTCTTCAATAAGAAGTATAAGACATCTTTTAGCTGCCTGTACTCTCTCTACCCTTAAAAATTTTCTTTTTCCAGCACAAAATGCATTAAAGCCCATGTTATTATCAATAAGTTGATCTAACATAGTAAATAATTCATGCATATTAAACTTAGTATTTGTATTTATTATAGTTTCAAGGGCCTTAAAATCATAAATTTTTGACAATTTAGAATCCTTAATCAGGTCTTCTGTTACTAATTTTTTAAAAGCACTTGCTAGTTTTTCGTCTTTATCTTTCAAAAATGAAAAATCATTTTTACTGATTTTTAGAACCAATTGTATTAACTCACTTGTAGGATGAAGTCCCAAATTTTTAGTAGCACCAGCTCCCCATAATACTACTGTTTCTGGCCAATATTTTTCAGGCATAAACCCGTCCCCCTCCTTTAGTTTAATTTTAACTCAACTTTGGCATATATAAAATTTTGACATAATATAAAAAATTTGCGAAACAATTAATTCACAATGCACGATGCACAGTTTACAATTAAGGATGATTTTCTTCCGTTAAAACTTCAGAAAATCTAAAATATAGCACCATTGAAGCAAAGCTTCAATAAGCTTTAAATTTAAAATTTTTCGTAGCACAGCGGAGAAAAATCTACCGAAATTGTGAATTGTGAACTATGAATTGTGAATTCATTTAGGTCGCAATATTTTTAAACTGCGAAAGTTCATATTTTAATTAATTACTATTTTCAAATATACATACATTATACCACTGCAAAACCTTTCATATAAAAATTAACCGGGAGATTTTTCAATCGCCCGGTCTATTTTTTAATATTTATTCTACTTTAAATTCTGTTCGTAGGATTCTATCATCCTTTTTACCATCTGTCCTCCTACTGATCCAGCTTCCCTTGCTGTAATATCACCATTATATCCATCTTTTAAATCTACTCCAACTTCTCTAGCTGCTTCCATTTTAAATCTATCCAGACCTTCTTTTGCTTCTGGAACTAATGATTTATTACTTCTACTTGACATAATTAATTCCCCCTTTAGGATTTTGATAGATTTTTATTGAAGTACTTATTAGTTGTGTATTTAAATTTTGTGCAATTTTAAAATTAATACTCTATTGAATTAATAACAAAAAAGTTAAATTTTAAATTTGTTTATAATATTCTGCAGATTATCTGCACTCTTTTTATTATCTTCAGCAGTAGATTTTATATCACTTAATTTTTCATTTATACTACTTGCCTTACTAGCTATTTCAGTGACACCTCTAGCACCATCACTCACAGTATTAGCTACTTCTCCTATGGCATTAGTTATTCCTTCAATAGAAGAGCTTAGTTCTTCTGCTACAGCGCTAAAGTCAGTCATGAAATCGTTTACCATTTCAGCATCCTCATTATATTGGTTACCAGTTTTCACTAATTTAGCATAATCATTTAAAACAGTTTCATTAATAAAATTAAGAATTTTTGAAGAACTATTTGATAAATTTTCTACTGCTTCTGTAACTTTACCAACTACAATTTGAATATTACTAGCTGTTGTAGAAGATTCTTCAGCTAGTTTACGAACTTCTTCAGCTACTACAGCAAAGCCTTTACCAGCCTCACCAGCCCTAGCTGCTTCTATAGAAGCATTTAGCGCAAGTAAATTAGTTTGATCTGTTATTGAAAGTATATCAATGGAGAGGGAATTTATCTCTTCTATAGATTTAGACTTTTCAATAGCCTTTTCCAAATCACTTTTCACTACTGTATATATTTCATTAGTACTTTCATTCGATCTAACAGCATCATGTTTTAGATTTTCTGCTCTCTGTGCAATACTATTAGCATTAACTGAACCATCTGTAGCTTTTTTAGCCATAGAATTCACTGCCCCACTCATTTCATCAGAAGATGCTGAAACTTCCTCTACAGTAGCTGCATTTTGCTGCATACCTGCTGAAAGATTTTCACTTTCTGATGCAGTTTCTTGAGCATACCCTTTTAATTCAACAATTAAATTTTCAACCATAACCGCATTAGAACTTATTGTGCCTGAAGCTTCTTTCATATTTTCAACCATTTCCCTCAATACTTTTCTCATGTTTGCTATAGCACGAGACATTGTTCCAACTTCATCATTATATTTGTATAGTTTTTCAAAACTTTTATCATTTTTCAAATCTAATTTAGCTGTTCTATTTATAAGATCAACTATTTTTATAATAGGATTTGTAATTTTTAATGAAAATACATAACCTATTACTATTGCTATAATTGACAGCACCATTGCTATAAGTATTATAACATAAGTTGTAGCTCTTATATCTTTCAGCATATCTGACCTGTCAGCAGTTATTACTATAACCCAGTTTGTTTCAGGTATAACTGTATAACCTGCTATTTTATCCACTTTGTTAAAAACATATTTCACTAAACCTTCTTTTATACTTTCACCTCTATTTAATTTATCATATATAGTTTTAAGTTCATCAATATCTGGGTCTTTTCCTATTTTTTCTTTAACAGGATGGTAAATTATTTTACCTTTGTTATCCATCAAGAAACTGTAACTAGATGAAAAATCCCTCATTTTGACGCCCGTTAAATATTTTGAAAAACTATTTGCATATATGGCCATTCCAACATATCCCAAAATTTGATCATTTACTTTAATTGGATTTGTAAAAACTACTATAGGTTTGCTACTTATTTTTGATAGAACCATTTCACTTATAGAACTTTTACCTTCAAGTGTAGGCTTATTATAGGATCTATCACTTAAACTTTTACCTATGCCGCTTTTGTCACTATCTGAAATTATATTTCCTTTAGCATCTGCTAAAAATGCTTGCTCAAGATTTTTAGCTTCTTTTACATAGTCCTGTAAAGCTAAATTCATATCCTGTTGTTGTTTATTAAAATCTTCACTGTTCGGAGAATCTTTATTTACCTGTACTAAATTTTTAACTACATTTTTTTCTGAAAAAATTCTAGCTGCTAAAGCTTCTTTTTCTATTATTACACTTATGGTTTCTGAAGCGCTTCCAGCTATTCCTAGTATTTCACTATTAGTTTTCTGTTCCACTATGGTGCTAGTTCGATTGCTAACAAAGAAAGTTGTTATGACCATTAGAACAACAATAACAGCTGCTATTAGTACTGGTATTTTTCTTTTTATAGACATAATAATCCCCTTTCCTATTTGAATCTATTAATTCTATTTTCGTATATTTAAGTTTTAAATTTAATATGATTTAAATTTAAAACTTAAATATTTAAAATATTTTACAAAAATATTCTAGATAGAAAAAGAGAAGTTATATAAAAACACCTACAACTAAGTATTATCATACAACTTCTCTTAAATAAGATAAACTATAAAATATGTTCTGTGAAAATTATAAATTCTTAAATAACTTTTGGTTTCATAGCAAGTACACTTGCAAGTGCAATTCTCTTCTTTTGTCCACCACTTAAATTGTGAGGGCTTTTATCTTCATACCCTGACATTCCCACTGTTTTTAAAGTCCACTCTATAGTATCTTCTAGTTTTTCCATTAATGTCCATATTTAAAAGTCCATAAGCAATTTTCTTACAATATTTCTTTCATTTCAAGTATATGCCTTAATGACTTACAATTTGTAATTTGAAAAAACTATTTGAAGTATAAGTTATATTTTTTACTTAGAAACATCATGAATTTAGTTTTCATACATAAAATAAGCAATAGCATCTTTTAATACTGTAGCAAAATCCACATTTCTCTTATGATAAGCATTTCCTCCATACTCATTTCCCTGGTTATCACATATATAAGCATAATCATAACTTTTTGGATCACACCACTTCATAAAAGTATAGGTATGGCTTGGACCATTCGTTGTAAAGCATATATCTCCAGGTCGAAGTTGTGCTAAATCCTTACACTTAGTCCACCCTCTTTGTAAAAGCTGTGATGTAAGCCCCACAGTATTACATACCGACTCTGGCAAATCAGTAAGCCCTGATCTTCTCAAAGCTTCACTTTGAAAATATACACAGTTATTGCTTGTGTCACCACCGTGAAGTTCAATAGCTCTGTTTAAAACTGATTGTCTATGATCTTCATCGCTAAGATAATTATAAAGATTTTTCTGCAGCTCAGAATGGGAAGCAGAAGTATCTGTTGGTGTAGTTGGCTCAGGTGATGGGTCAACTGGTACTGGCTGCGGTTGTGGTGATGGTTGAGGATTGTCCGACATTTTGCTATTTGTCAAAGTTGCTACTACGTCTCCAGTTATACCAGCCTCACCTCCAAATACATATAACTTGCTAAAGCTTTTGTTCTCTATAAAACATTGTGTTACAGGAGCTATACTGCTTCCTACTAAAACTATCGGATTTGAATTTAATGCAGCCAAAGCTGATCCGCTTAGTGCATCTGCAAAGTCTTCTGAATAAGCCAGACAAATCGAACTAAAATCAAATTTATCAGAAAAAGCATTTATTATATTTATATTTCTTTCGTATTTATCGCTGCCAGAAATCCTCTTAACATTTGGAAATTTGGAAGACACATAATTACTTATTATGTCTTGTCCACCCAATACATAGGTTACTGGTATATTTTTATTTTCTACCAATTGACTTACTGAATCTGGTACTGAATCCTTTGGAACTAATATAATTGGCATTTGCAATTTTGCAGCTATAGAAGCTATAGAAAGTGCATCAGTATAATCACTATCTGTAGTTAAAATTATTCCATTAGATGTCCCTATTTGATTTGCCACTGATACAGAGGTCTCAGTTCTGTTAAGTCCAGAAAATCTTTCAGTTGATATATTCATCCCATGAAGCTCATCCTCAACTTCATTGCTTATAACTCCAGTGCCTCCTACAATAAAAACTTGTTTAACACTTAATCTCTTTATTTGCTCAATTGTAGTATTCTCTAATTTATCACTGCCATTTAAAAGTATTGGTGCATTATATTTTTTAGCTAAGGTTGACGCGCTTAAAGCATCTGGAAAGTTATATCCATTCACAATAACTGCATAGTTGGAATTCTTCCAACCCTGGTTTACTATTTGTGAACAGGTTTCATATCTATCTTGTCCACCTAATCTTATAGATTCCGGTGAAGCAGCACTAACTTTCACACCAAAAAATATAAATACAAACATAAAAACAGAAAGTAAACTAATTAATTTTTTTCTCATATGTACACCCCTTATTATTTAAGTAATTGGCTTCCACGCATACAAAATTTTGACTTAATATGAAAACTTTGTGAATCACACCTTGCAAGTTAAGAATTAATAACGAAAAATTAATAGTGAAAGATGATTTTTTGTAGTATAACGAAAAAAATCCACATTAACTATTAATTCTTCATTCTTAACTATTAATTAAATGCTGCCTCATATACCTTCAACATCTTCTTTTTGAATATCTATTATTTCTGCGTCAGTATTGTTTTCTACAAAAGTTATGATATTTTCCATTGTTGAATCTACTTGTGCAGAAGTTCCACATATTCCTGCAGCTCCTATAACTATCATTTGATGAACATCCTGTTCATCAACTTCTGCCACAGATACGTTAAACTTATTTTTTAACTTTTGAACTATGCTTTTTACTACCATTCTTTTTTCTTTTAATGAATGAACCCAGGACGCTCTCAAGGTAATTTTCATAAGCAATATTTTCATATGTTTCACCATCTTTTCATTATAAGTATAATTTGCTTTCTGTTTTCCTGTCAACTTTTGATTATAGAAATAGTTTTACAATAACACAAATAACCTTTTTAATTATGCCGTCCAAATCCATAATATCATTTCTACTTTTCATCTTCACATTGGTAACCTTCTATATTTTTAATTATTGCCATTTGATCAGGTAAATTTTCAATTTGAATTTTAACTTCTGTTAATTCATCAGTTATATCTTCATTATAGTTTCTTAAATAATCATAAAGATTAGATGTATTAACATGGCTGCAACTATTTACAGCTATAACTACCTTACTTATCTTTGAAATCTTATTTAAACTGCAGCATTCGTTTAAAGCTCTGGATATTTTACTCAACAAAATCATATCGTGCATTTATTATTTACCCCTTTTTTAACTAATTTATTATTAAATCCTTAGCCTTCCCACTTTAGGTAGGCCATTTAATATCTTTGTTTCTCCACTGTGACATGCGTTAAATTGTAAAGTTAAGTCTTTTCCAGCATACAGACCAAAATGCGTCCCTCCACCCCATACTGGAGACAAACTCACATCATACACTATTCCATTTACAGCAATATACGCCGGAAAACCACCGGCACCATTGTATTTCGAGAGTTCTTCCAAAGTAAATTGTTTTTCCTGTCTTACTATATCTTTGTTCATTACATTCATTAGTTTTTCTAATTCCCCTATTTGAATATTCGTAAGATGTCTATAATGACTTTTTATAAAAGGACACACAGCAAACATACTACTTTTCTTATAAAAAGTTATTTTTTGCCTAATTGTCTTCAGCTTTTTCATTAAATAGAAATCCAACTATTTTTCCTCCCCTGCTCTATCATTCAATCTCAGAAAAATATTTTTCAATACATCTTTTGAAATAGCCTTAAGCTTATTCTGTAAGTTATCACTAAGTCCCAATTTAAAGCTTATACTAGCTGCTTCAATTTCAATAATAAATCCAGTTAAGGATTTGTAATAAACTCCTATCAAATCTATGAAGCTATAGCTGTGCTGAGTATAATATTTCTTTTTACACTTATAATCTTGTAAGCTGGCAACTGTTATCGTACCTGGAACTTTTCCATTATAAGAAGCATCTATTATAAATATAAAATCACCATCTTTTACTTGGGAAATGCAATATTCAGCATCTGTTTCTCCAATTATAGATTCAATATGATTATGTGCAAGTTCCTCTTCTATATTTTCCAGAATCTTAATTCCAATGCCGTCGTCTTCCATTAATATATTCCCTAAAGCAATAACTTTTGCTTTCATACTATAACCTGTACATCTACTGGTTCATATTTATCACTTATCAAATGAGTTGCACAGGAAACACAAGGATCAAAGGATCTCATAATTCTCCCAACTTCTATAGGCTGTTTTATATTTTTTATTTTCGTTCCAACTAAAGATTTTTCTCCAATTCCAGGTGCACCTGATTGATTCCTTGGTCCCATATTCCACACTGTAGGAGTTATAATATTGTAATGCTTTATAAATTTATCTTCTATACTTATCCAGTGTCCTAAAGATCCTCTAGTTGTGTCAATTAATCCTTCACCAAATGCTTTATCTGGGATTTCATATACTCTTTGCTTTGATGGAATCAACTGAATCCTATCTGCAAGTCCTTGCATAATTTCTAAAATCTTTTTTGTTTCAAGTACTCTGGCAACATTTCTATCCATACAGGAACTTCCTCCAGTATACTCACCTGAAAGTATCAATCTTGCTAGAGGTCCTACTTCCATAGAATAGCCATCATAGGTTGGCGATTTTATAAAGCTGTAACCTGTTTCTTTAGATAAATTTATCGTTTCATCATCGCTTGTATACCAGGTGTGGAGTATGTTTTCCGTAATTTTATTACTATTGAAATTATACTTTCGTCCATTTATTAATACAGAAGGCCCTACATAACTTATCTCAGGATCAGCATACTTGTCAAAAATTCCATAAGTCATAAAGTTTCCATAAGCTCCTCCCATTTTAAAATAATCAGCATAGTATTTTGAAATTATATTCATGTCCTCTAACATAACACTACTTACAAATTTATTAATTTGAGAAATAATAGATTTAACTTTTGTGAGTTTATATGAATCTATATTTATGGTAACTCCTCCAACAAAAATTCCATGATTATGGGGAGCTTTTCCTCCAAGGGTAGCCAGCCCTTCATGGGCTAACCTGCTGTATTTAATACTTTCAATATAATCTCCACTTATCTTTTTATTTAGGTTATAAGGCAATCTATAATCTTCATATTGATCTGAAGAAAGAGGATTTACATCGGGCATCTTTACATAACTTGGTATGGTCAAATTATAAAAATGTCTTATATGATTTTGTATAAATTCAAAACCATGTATTAAATTACGCATATACGAATCATTTACACTAATTTTTATCTTCAAAGCATCTTCAAGAGCTACCGCAGCTGCAACAGCATGAGCTGTTGAACATATTCCACAAATTCTTTCTGTAAAATATACTGCATCCAGCGGCTCTCTGTTCTTTAACATTTTTTCAAATCCTCTAAAAAGCAATCCACTAGTTTCAGCATCTACTATAATGTTTTTTTCTACTTGCACTTTAGTTTCCAAAAAACCGCTTATTCTCGTAATTGGATCAATTGTAATTTTCTTTTTCATAGCATCCTCCTTATTAGTACCTTACAAATGGCTCCATACCATCTGGAAATCTAGAATTTGCACATCCTATACAGTTAGTATTGTCTTCAACAGGCCAGTTCACGTATCCATTCCACTTTCTCCTAGGACAATCTGTTTTAGTTACAGGTCCCCTGCATCCAAGTTTAAACATGCATCCATTTTCTCCAAATTTCTTTGCAAAAATTCTGTTATCAAAAAATCCTCTTCTTGTACAACTATCATGAATGGTAATTCCATAAAAAAGAAGAGGTCTTCCTTCTTTATCCAATTGTGGTTTTCCAAAAGCAACCAAGTGTGCTAAAGTTCCAACTACCCAATCCGGATGGCATGGACAGCCTGGAAGTTTTATGACTTCACGATTTAGTATTTCTTTAACACTTTTGCTTTCTGAAGGGTTTGGCCTGGCAGCAGAAATTCCACCATAGGATGCACAAGTTCCTACACAAAGGACATACTTTGCTTTTTCTCCTGCCATTTTTACAGCTTCAAGTGCAGTAACAGGTTTTCCTTCATAATTTGCAACAATATTATAAAAACCATTTTGGGCAGTAGATACTGCTCCGTCTACTAATAGTATAAATTCAGTATTCAATGTATCTAAGAATTGTTTAAAAGCATACTCCCCTTCTGAAGTCATTAGAGTATTGTTGTATTTTAAATTAATGAGTTTTTCTAAAATATAATCGAGTCCAGGATTTTCACTATTTAAAAAAGAAATAATATTTCCTGAACATCCTGTTACTTCAAGCCATATAGCATTTAATTTTTTTGTCTTTCCCATTTCAATTAAATCTATAGCTTCTCTGGTAAAAGTCTTTGAACTATGTTCCTTATCTGCGATTAAAGGACATATAACCTTGTTTCGAGTATTCATTTACCTATCACACTGCCTTTTAATTTTCTATATTATTTATATAGTTAAAAAGCAATCAATATAACTTGTATTTACACAAAAAAATAAAACTACCTTATTATTTAAAGTAGTTTTATTTTTTAAATCATTCTAATATATTCTTCTTAAGCTTGTATACTTATAGCATATTAAATTCACGTCTAAGGGAATTATACATGCCCTCTCTTATCCACAATGTCAAATTAGCAGGTACCATATCAAAACCATGACAAACACGCGGCAAACTATACAATTCTGTAGGTACTGCAAATTCCATTAATCTTCTAGCATAATCTATACCTTCATCACGAAGTGGATCATATTCCAGCGTAACAACAAATGCAGCTGGCAAACCAGATAAATCTCTTGCTAAAGCAGGAACTGCATAATATGGAGGTTGAATTCCTTTAAATCCATGATCACCAAGATATAATTTCCATACATCAGATAAACCATTACCTTTAACCATAGGTACATCATCAAACATCTGCGCAGCTGACATTGTATTAGCTAAATAATCCACAGTAGGAAAATTTAAAATTTGCATACAAACTTTAGGGCCATTATGATCACGCAAATACAAGCATAATCCTGCTGCAATTGCGCCACCTGCACTCGTTCCAAATACTGCAATTCTTTCAGGATCTATACCAAATTCATCTGGATGGTCATGTGCATAAGTTAATGCAGCAAGACAATCCTTGAGTTGTGCAGGATAAGGATGTTTAGGCGCCAATCTGTAGTCTACTGAAATGACAGTACATGGAACATTATCTACAAATCCAACATCTCTAACATTATCATTATCTATATTTCCAGCTACAAATCCTCCTCCATGTATGCCTAAAATTAATGGAGCCTTAGAACTGCCCTTTTTTCTATAAACCCTTATTGGCACATCAGGTTCACCATCTATGCCAGGAACTTTTGAATCATATATTTCAATATCATCGGCTATATCACAATGCTTAAATGCTTCAATCAACTTGTTTGCCTCTTTTACATCAGATGGAAGATTTTCTAACACCTCGTATCCAGGATGTAATTTTACTCTCATTATATGTCACTCCTTAAATAATAACTTTCTAATATTTATTTAGTCATTGGTATCTTAGGAATTGGACCATATGTCCTATCTTTAACTCCCATAATATATTTATCCATAAACCTAATAACTTTGTACATATTTTCATCAGTTCTAAAGGCATCATCACCATGACCAGCCCCTTCAAGCAAATCAATATGTACATTTTCATCTCCACAAATCTTTATATACTTATTAAAGAACTCTATTGCTTGAAGATATGGCACTACTTTATCAGATGTACCCTGTTGAATTAACATTGGAGGCATATTCTTTCTCATCTGATAAATTGGAGATGCTGAAATATATTTATCTTTGTTCTGTTCCATGCTGCATCCCATTAGACGGTCTGCAACACCATCATCTTGATATTTATAAGTTTCTCCTTCTCTAACAAGCTGTCTTTTATGATTTTCTGTATTAACAAAATCAAAAACTCCAAACCATGTTGCTACAGCTTGTACATCGCTAGAACATTCTGAATTACCCATTGATAGATCTTCATACTCAGGGCGTCCATTTGTGACCCCCAGCATCGCAGCAAGATGTCCTCCTGCTGAACTTCCTAACACTGCAATTTTATCTGTTTTTATATTATACTTATCTGCATTTGCTCTTAAAAACCTTACAGCTGCCTTACAATCATATATTTGTGAAGGCCACTTTGCATCACCACTTAATCTGTAATTGATAGTTGCAACAGCATATCCTTCAAAAGCTAACTGAATTGCTGACCTTGTATGCACATTTCTCTTATCTCCAAAGAACCATGCACCTCCATGAATATTAATAACTACTGGAAATGGACCTTCTCCTTTATTTGGAATAATTATATCCATTTTCTGATGTTTACTTTCATTGGCATATGGAACATCTAAGTAAGTTTTTTTAAAAACCTTTTCTACATCCAACATTATTAATGCCTCATTTGATACTTCCACACCAATTCCATCATTATTAGTCAACATAACAATCTCCTCCTAATTGTAGTAATATTTTTATTGTATAAATATTACAGAATATAATCACCGCTTAATAATTAAAGTTTGACAATAGATTACAAACGTTATCATAAGCTTTATACTTATTTAGATTCTGAAGAACCTGCTACCATATTTTTAGGTAATATTAGAGTAGACAAGCCTCCTATTACAAGCATGGCTGTTAAAAAGTACATTCCAACACTTGATGAACCAGTTAATGTAATTAAATAACCTACTGCATATGGTCCAACAAATGATCCTAATCCCATAGCTGCAGCCATCAAACCTCTTGTTGGACCATCAAGTTCTTTTACCAGTACAAGAGATGGTATTGAATAATAACTTGGCATATGTCCTTGTACAAATATACTAACAAGACATAATAGTGCAATTTTAATTACTGGGTTTAACCCTAACGGTAAACTTGCTATTACCAAAGATGCAGCAAACATAATAAGTGGTAAACCTGTAGTAAGTCTCCTACTCTTTATCTTAGTTGCAAGATAAGTCCACAACCAAAGTCCGATTACCGTAAATATATTTGGTATTATGGATATAAAACCTACATTTAAAATATTAGTTTTCGTAATAGTTTTAATCATAGTCGGCATCCAAATTGTATATCCAAACTGGCCAATATTTACAGTAAAACCTACAATACATAAGCACCACACATATTTGTTACGCAGTAGAAGCCCTAAAGGCAACTTTTCACCTTTTACTTCAACATCCCCTGCTACTTTTTTAGCCTCTTCACGTTCTTGCTGTATAGTTGTTTCTATGTAATCTCTTTCTTCTTTACTCAACCATTTTGCCTGTTCAGGTCTATCAAATATAATAAATTGCCATAAAACAAAACCTACTAAACTTAATACACCAAGTATGATAAATAAATTTCTCCATCCATAAAATTGTATGAGAGTTCCTCCAATAGGTCCCATAGAAACTGCTGCTATTGAAATAGCTGTAAAATAAGTTGAATTTGCTCTATTTCGTTCTCCATGTTTATCTGGAAACCAAAATGTAAATATAGTAGTGATTGCTGGAGAAAATGCACCTTCAAAAAATCCAATAATAAATCTAACTACCACTAGCTGCCATCCATTTTGAACGAATGCAGTAAGTATAGTAAATACACTCCATCCAATAATACAAAATGAAACAAATTTTTTAACCTTTCCTTTTTGAGCCATCTGCCCCGCTGGTACAGAAAGAAACAATATGCCGATTGAAAAAACACCTGCTACTAAACCTGCCATTGTAGAATTTAATGCAAGCCCCTTCTGAAGACCTCCTGGCAGCGCTATACTTATAATATTTCGGTCTATAAAATAGAAAAAGGTTGTAATAAAGCATACTGGCATAATATACAGCCATCTTGCTCCAGGTATTTTTTTTGTTGAAGTTTCCATTAATATATTCCTCCTTTATAAAAAATTATTTAATTTAACTATTGATTTAACATAATTTTAAAATTAACATACAATTCCTATACCAATAACCATCATACTCACTTAACATCAAAACATTTCAAAAACCATGTAAACCACCTTTCTTTAGTTGCTTTTTTCTAAATTATTCGTGTCATATTATCGCATTGCTATTCCTCCATTCTTGATTAAATTTGTTTGAATTAATTTTAATTTTCGCAATTAAAGTTTCAAAAATTTTCAAACAATTATTTTTTTGAAATATATATGATTTAATTGCAGGTATTGTAATATCTGCAATTAAATTTATTTATTAAACTCTATTTCTATTGTTCTATTGCATGTTTTGCATATTGTCTATTTACAAATATTGCAAGTAAGACTCCTATAATAGTGATTACAGCATTGAATAATACAACATATCTTGACCCATTTGCACCGCCTGATTTTGTTATAACACTTGCAGCATTTAAAATAACATAGTTTGCTATACTAGATGCAATCATAACTATAGAAGTAATCTTACCTTTATTTGCTGGAAACATTGCATTTGCTGTAGATGTAACCAACTGAAGCACTCCACCTGCTGCTGTAAATCCAATTACAAATCCACCTATTAAACAAATAGTTGGTGTCTGTATAAAATATATAATTATAAGCATAATTGTAGAAATTAAAGGGTATAGAACAAGTACCCTAACTGGTTTAAGAAATCCTTTTACAAGAACTGCTGTTATTAATACAGCAAGCATTGATCCTACTGCATAGTATGATTGAATTTGTCCTGGGTTAGCAAGTCCATATAACTTTCCTAATTCTTGGTTACAATTTAACCATAACTGGAATGTAGAAGTGCATGTAAAACCTATACAAATTAATGCAATACTAGTCACTGTAAATTTCATCTTTTCTTCTTTAGGTTTACCCTTGGCATTATTATTCATTGGTGGGAAAGGCATAGTTGCAATCAAAATACCATCTATAACAAGTAAAATAGCTGTTACAATAAAGATTGTTTTATACGACATATGGCTTGCTGAAACAAAACCTATCCCAAACGGAAGCAAAAGTTGTCCTAATGATATAGAAAACTTTGTAAACATGTTAGCAACGTCACCTGAATTTACAAAAATTTCCAGGCAAGATGGAGTGATACATGTATCTAAAAATGAATTAGCTGCTCCACCGATTAGTGCAAATATATATGCAACATACATATTTGGTGCTATTATAATACCTATAAAATATAAGATATAAAAAACTATACCTATTAATCCAGAGACTCTTCTTCCAAGCTTGTCCGAAACAGGTCCAGCAAAAGGATATCCAATAAGACGTCCTAATCCAAGTGCAGCAATAACAGCAAGTACTACACTTACATCAAAAGTACCATTAGCTAATGTTTTTGCACCCCATACACCCGCAAAGCTTTGTTTGTACTGTCCTAAAATTGAAACTCCAATACCATGTATAAAATAGGCTAAATATAATGCCAAAGCCGTCGGATAATATTTTTTATTATTCATTTCCTTACTCCTTTCACTCTCTCAAGAAAACGTTATTTTTTAATGTATCCATCTATTTAATGCATATAACAGAGTCCTTGGCATCAGATGAAGTTTTAACTCCATCTGATGCTTATTAACAGGACTCTAAGTGCTTCATCACTTAGAAGGCGTTATCCTTTAGGAGAAATCGTTATCCAGGGACGTAGCCGCTCTTTACTCCCATTTGAAGAAGAAGTGGGATTATTAGTGCGGGTAGTCATCGGATAAATTTATCATCTTTGTAATTTTTACTTTATTGTTAATTTCTTAACCTTTTACCCTCAATAGTCGGGTTGGACACAAAATCCAACCCAATTTAAAATATTTACAATAAAATTTAAGTACATACCTTAAAAAACTATTTAAAATATAATTCTTCAACTTCCTTAGCTGGCATTTCTAACCCAGTATATAATTTAAAAGATTCTGCTCCTTGCCATAACAACATTTTTGTACCCTCTATTATCTTACAGCCAGCAGCTTCAGCATCTTTTAAAAACTTTGTTTTCCTGGGATTATATACTGTATCTGATACAACTAAACCTTTTCTAAAAATTTTAGTATCTTTTATTGGAGACTCATCTTTATGTGGGTACATTCCTACTTTTGTTGCATTTACCAAAATATCTGAAGATGAAATCTTTTCTCTAAGTTTTTGTCTATCTGCTAAATCAAATACCTCTACGATACATTCCGGCACTTCTTTTTTTATCTTCTCAATAGTTTTTTCAGCTCTTGTATAAAAGTCATCTTTTATGTTAAATATTGAAATTCTCCTAGCTCCATCTAATGCAGACTGCACTTGAATGGCTGTTGCAGCGCCACCTGCACCTATAATAGTTATACTTTTATCTTTTACATCTACACCTTGTTCTTTTAAACTGCGAACAAGCCCAACACCATCTGTGATGTGACCAGTTAACTTTCCATTATTATTGATTATAGTATTTACTGCTCCAACTATACGCGCGGCAGGAGATAATTCATCCATATATTTAATTACTTCATTTTTACATGGCATTGTAACATTTGATCCTTTTATATTTAATGTTCTAATAGCTGAAATAGCATCAGGAACTTTTTCTAGAGAAATATCGAAAGCTAAATAGGCAGAATCTATTCCCAACTTTTGAAAACTGTAGTTATACATAGCAGGAGATCCTAAATGACCTACCGGCGTCCCTATTAAGCTGTATAATGATGTCGTTCCTGAAATTCTTTTTTCCATAAATATAAGCCTCCTAAAACTGTTTCAACATTTTATTATCATATTTTAAGTGCTGCATCTAATGCTTCTCTTGTTGCATCTATTGCTCTACGTGCTCTTGTTGCATCACCAACAACATAAGTTTCTTTTACAACTTTTTTAACTTCTTCACTTAATGGATCATAGTTATGTGATCCCATAGCAAGGACAACGGAGTCAAATCCTTCTAACTTGTATTCATTATTATCTGCTAGTGTGTACGAAACTCCACCTTTAAAAAACTTTGCAACTTTAGCTCCAGTAACAGTCCTAATTTTATATTTATCAAAGTCCTTCATTAAAAATTTACGATGCTCTGAAATTACATCAGCTCCAACTTCATCACGAAGCTCAATAACAGTAACCTCGTGGCCTAATTCAGCTAAGAAATCAGCAACTTCACATCCAACCATTCCACCACCTACAACAAGAACATTTTTGCCACAGGAATCTTTTCCGTCAAGAAGGTTAACTGCATGAATTAATCCAGATTCATTAATTCCTGGTATAGGTAATATAAGTGGTGTTGCTCCAGTAGCTAGAATTACTGCATCCGGTTCCTCTTCAGTTATAAGTTCAGGGGTTACTTTTGTATTTAAACAAACTTTTACACCATACTTTTTACATTTAGTAATATAACTGCGTATTAAATTTGTAATATCGCCTTTTCCAGGAGGATAAGCTGCTAAACGCATTTGTCCACCAAGTGTATCAGTTGCTTCAAATAATGTTACATCATGTCCTCTCTTAGCAGATATCCATGCTGCAAGCATACCGCCAACTCCACCGCCCACAACTACTACTTTTTTGCTAGTATCTACTTTCTTAAGTTCAGCTTCTCTTCCAAGCAGCGGATTAACAAGACAAGTTATTGGCTTTCCTTGATACATGTTACAAACACATCCTTGAAGGCAAGCAATACATGGACTTAATTCATCCAAACATCCAGCTGCAGCTTTATTAGGTGTATCTGGATCAGCTAAACTCTGACGTCCAAATGCTACCAAGTCACATCTTCCCTCACGAACTAATAATTCTGCAAAATATGGTTCTGTAAAGCGTCCTACAGCAATAACAGGAATATTTACTGCTTTTTTAATTTCCGTAACTAATTCAGCATTAAATCCTCCATGTACAAGCGTAGGTGCCCACATATACTCATCATGAAGATGTACCGCACGTGAAACATTGATAGCATCTGATCCACATTCCTCTAAATAAGCAGCAACTGCTGCACTGTCGTGAACATCTAGCCCTCCATCCATTTCATCTGATCCATTTATACGACAAATAATTGCCATAGAATGTCCAACTTTTTTAAGTATATTTTCAATAATAAGACGAGGTAGCCTCATTCTATTTTCAAAACATCCACCAAACTCATCCACACGCTTGTTTGTTCTTGGAGAAATAAAACTACTAACCAAATAGCCATGTGCACAGTGTACTTCAACTGCATCAGCTCCTGCTTTTTTTGCACGTACTGCTGCATCTCCATATACCTCTATTAATTCATAAATTTCTTTGTTTGTCATAGCTATAGGTATATCACGACCTACTGCTGCTGGAATTGCAGAGGCAGCTTTTAAAGGATACCCAGCAGCTTCTGCATTTCCTTCAGCTCCAGCATGTTGAAGTTGAATGGATATTTTTGAACCAGCCTCATGACATGCATCTATAACACGTTTAAAGCTTTCTACAGTACTATCATCATATAAGCAAGGTTTACGAATTCCTCCCTTAGCTTTCTTATCAACAACAGTAGCCTCAAAAGTAATTAATCCAAAACCGCCGCGAGCACGAGCACTATAATATGCCAAAGATTTGTCACTCATAGACCCATCGGTATTTGCAAAATTATTTCCCATAGGCGAAACTACAAAACGATTTGGAACTGTCATAGGACCAATTTTTATTGGTGTAAACATAGATTTAAATATCATAAAATAAATCATCCTTTCACTTTTTAAGATTGATTGCACTTACTATTTTGTCTTTGGAGAAACCTCTGGCCAAGCTTTGTCAAGCACTTTTTTAGCATTGTCATATGTAAATTTAGCTGCCTCAGCAACACCTTTTGATAAAATAGCATCGCTTATTACTTCAACACCAATACATACAGGTTTGATTCCCTTTTCTTTGATCATACGAACAAAACCTTCTGTTGCATTAATTCCAGTACCTGGTGCGAGTCTGTCATGCATTGATTCATCTCTTAATATGGATTTTGCATAAGGTCTTTCATAAACATCATTAATCTGTATAGATACAATCTTATCAGCTGGAATGCCTTCTAATAATTTAATATCATTTTCTTGATTTGCTCTTACCCAATGCCATGTATCCAAGATAAGTTTGGCATTATCGCAGCCAGCGCCTTTAACTACTTCCCAACCTTTTTTGATATCTGGAATACCACTGTATGGCATAGGCTCAACACCAATAATATATTTGCCTGCTCTTTGACATAATTCTCTTAACTTCTGTGCAGTATGTTCTACACTATAAGTTTCCATTAAACCAATGTTTATATGTTGAACTCCAAATAATTCACACATATGGAAACATATTTGCTCTTTGTATTTTTGTTCATAAGAACGATTATCTTCAGCCCAAAGTGTAATATATTCAACTTCAGTAACTTTCATATCATATTTTTTAAGAATATCAAGAATATCAGCGTCGAACAAACCTTCGTTTAATGCATCTACATATGTTTCGGCACGAAGACCTATTCCATCATAACCTGCTTCTTTTGCAGCTTTAACTCTTTCTTCAAATTTACATTGATCTCCTAATGTCCATGAACTTACTGTGATTGGCGGCTTACAAGTACTTTTCTTGCATTCATTAGTCATGATACATTCCTCTTTCCATCAAAAATTTTGTTATTAAATATGCTTAATTATCATAAAACCTTTACAACAAACGAAAATTACAGTACACCTATTTTTTCTAATGCGAGAATAACATCTCTTCCTTCTCTAACGCCATCAATTATTTTTCTTGCTCTAACACTATCACCTATATTTACTATTTCAACATCCTTTTCTCCGAAGTACTCTTGAATTTCTTTTAATCCCTCAATTTGTGATCTCATTCCAAGACATACGAAACCATAATCAAAATTCATCGTTACTTCTTTTTCATCTTTTTTAACCTTGAAGTTATCTTCATTTACTTCCACAAGAGCTGTACTTGTATTTACATCAACATTATATTTTTTCAGCATTTCTTTTACAGCTGATTTTGATACTACATCTAAATCTTTGCCAAGCATAGGAAGCATTTCAACTATTGAAGTCTTTGCTTTTCTTTCTGAGAAAAATTCTATAACATCTAAGCCTACAGCTCCACCACCTATAACAACCACTTTTTTACCTGTAAGATCCATTTTTTCAAATTCATTAATTTTACTAAATATACCAAAAATTGAATCTACTTTTCCTCCTTCTTTACCTATATTTTCTTCAAGTCCTTTTATTGGAGGAAGTAATGGTTTTGATCCAGTTGCATTTACTATTAAATCCGGATTAAGATTTTCTATTTTCTTAATATCAGCTCTGGTATTTGTAAATATTGTTAGGTTATTTAAGTTTTCAGCTCTTTTTATTAGATAACTAGGAAAATAAGCTATTCTGTACTTAGCTGGGAATTTTGATATTTCTCTTGCAAGTCCACCTACATATGCTTTCTTTTCAAATAAAAATGTGGTACATCCTAATTCTGCTGCTGTACAAGCTGCTTCAAGTCCAGCAGTTCCACCGCCTATAACAACTACATTAGTTTGTTTTGTAACTTTTCTTTTTTTATAAGCATCTTCATATATAATATCTGGGTTAACTGTACATCTTATTGGCTTGTTTAAACCTATTCTATGTCCTGCACATCCAACATTACATGATATACACTTTCTAAGCATGTCTTCTTCTCCATTTTTAACTTTTAATACCCATTTAGGTTCAGCAATTAATCCACGACCTATTGCTATTAAATCTGCTTCTCCATCAGCTAATATTTTTTCAGCTACTTTTGGATCTCTTATATTTCCTACTGTTATTGTTGGTTTATGGAACTTATCTCTTACAGCTTTAGACATATATGAACGCCATCCATCTTTAAGATCTGCCTTGTCTATCTGATATTGTATTGAATCATTTAAAGCTGCAGATACATCAAATATATCAACTTCATCATTTAAGTATTCTAATATTTCTAATGTATCTTCTAGAGTATTACCACCCTCTAAAAATTCATCTGCACTAAATCTCAATAATATTGGAAATTTAGGGCCTACTGCTTTTCTCACACTATCAATTACCATTCTTCCAAATCTTGTCCTATTTTCAACGCTCCCTCCAAATTCATCAGTACGTTTATTATAGAGAGGAGATAAAAATTGACTTATCAAATATGAGTGACCTGCATGTATTTCTACTGCATCAAAACCGGCTATTTGAACTCTCTTTGCTGCATCAGCATATTTTTGGACTATATCTAGTATTTCATGTTTTTCAAGTGGTCTTGGAACAGCTCCTCCAGTTTTAGAAGGTATATTTGAAGAAGAAACCGGCTGGCAACCTATTCTAGATGGAACTGCTGATGCACCTGAATGGTTGATTTGTACTGCAACATTTGCACCATATCTGTGTAATCTTTCAGTTAATTTATACAGTCCAGGCATATAACTATCCTGATCTATTCTAAGTTGTGTGGTTCCATTTGAACCTAGTGGAAAATCAACAGCTACGTTCTCTATAATTATTAATCCAGTTCCACCTTTAGCTCTTTGCTCATAATATTTAATATGTTCTTCATTGATTTCTCCATCTTCTGCTGCATAATTTGTACCCATTGGCGGCATAACTATTCTATTTTTTACTATCATATTTTTTACTTTTAGTGAACTAAAAATATTTTTATATTTTGTCATTTTCTATTCCTCCATTTTCATATATTCTACCTTGCTCATAACAAATATGATAAAAGTATATGCTACAAAAAATTTGATGCTCTCAAGTGCATACGAAAAAACATATTCAGTTAAAATACAGAATTTTCCGAAATTTATCTTTAAAAAAACAACATAGCAAGGGTAAGGAGCTTAAAGCTCAATACCTCTCGCAAAAATACTAAAATACAATCCCTATTTTAATATTCAATGTCCAATACTTTCTTCATATGTTCAATAGGCATATCTTTTCCCGTCCACAATTTGAAAGCTGCTGCTCCCTGGAACAACATCATTCCTAGTCCATTCATTATCTTCTTACATCCTACTTCCTTTGCCATTTTTAGAAGTACTGTTTCTCTTGGTGCATAAACAGTATCTGTCACAATTAAATCTGGCCTCAAAAAGCTTTTGTCTGGAATATATGTCTTACCCTCTAAAGGTTTCATTCCTACTCCTGTTGCATTAGCAAACAAGTAGCTATCTGCTATTTCTTCCTTTAATTTATCAAGATCAGCCAAATCATATAATTTAGCTTTGCATTTAGTTCTTTCATTTATATCTTTTACTGTCTTCTTAGCTCTTTCAAAAAATTTGTCCTTATTATTGAATATTGATATCTCTGCTACTCCATCTAGTGCCGCTTGTACTTGAATTGCTGTAGCAGCTCCACCAGCACCTACTATTGTCATTTTCTTTCCTATTACATCTATATCATTATCCTTTAATGATTGCATATATCCAATACCATCTGTAACATGTCCAGTTAAAACGCCATTATCATTTACAATTGTATTTACTGACCCACAAAGTTCTGCTGCCTCTGACAATTTATCTAGATATTTATGTACTACTGTTTTATTGGGCATTGATACATTTGCTCCTCGTACTTTCATTGCTCTAAAACCCTTTATAGTATCTTCAAGTTCTTCATTTCCAACTTCAAATGCAAGATAAGCATAGTCAAGTCCTAATTTTGCAAATGCTTCATTATGCATTGCTGGTGAACTTGAATGTCTTATGGGATATGCAATCAATCCTATAAGTTCTGTATGTCCTGTAATTCTTTCTGTCATAGTAACCTCTCCCATTCGTATTTTATTTTTACTTATAGTCTACTATTTAGTTGATGTTATAAGTCTAAGTAATTTATCTAATTCATTTGCTTGTAATTGTCCTGGTGCTGATGCTGCTTTAGCTGAACCAAAAGTAAGTGCTGAACCAAAAGTTTCACCTGCTAAACGGCTTATAACTCCAAGAGGTCCCATTGACATAGTAATAACTGGAGTTTGGTCGTGATCACGTCTCATTTCATTAGTTGCACTTAAAAGTTCAAGTACATCATCAGGAGTTGAAGGCATAACTGCTATCTTGGGTATATCTGCTCCCAGTTGCTGCATCTTACACAGTCTAGATACTATTTCTTGCTTTGATGGAGTCTTATGAAAATCGTGATTTGACATAATTACCTTTACTCCATTTTCATGTGCTGTATCAACAATTTCTTTTACTATTTTCCTATCACCAATGAATAATTCAACATCAATTAAATCTGCATTCTTAGTTGATGCAATTGCCTTATTGAGTTCAACATAATATTCTGGAGTAATTTCCTTTTCTCCACCTTCTTTTGCAGTTCTAAAAGTTACCAGTAGTGGAATATCACCTAATTGAACTCTAAGCTTAGTTAAAATTTCTTTTACCTTTTCAATATCTTCTACATCCTTGTAGTAATCAATTCTCCATTCCACAAGATCAAGGCTGATTGCCTTTAAGTATTTAACATCATCTATTAACTCTTCATTAGTTCTTCCCATAAAAGGTACTGCAATTTTAGGAATTCCTTCCCCTAATTTTACATTTTTAACTTTTACTATACTTTTCATATTTTCATTCCTTCCGATTTTATAGTAATCGTTATCGCAACTCATAAAAAAATTGAATGCCAATCTTTTTTATTTTTTAACTAAATTTATCTGATAACAGCAGCTACGCCCCTAGATAATTCAATAAAAGTACATTTCTATATTAAAATCTTTCTCAACTTATAAACATATTATTACCTTTAATGACATAATAGTTATTTTTTTAACATTTCTTAATTACATTATAATTCATTATCTTCCATAATTCTAATACATATTTTTATGATTATTGATAGCTTTTCTCTATGAATTATGGTATATTATTTTTAATGTATATTGGAGGGAATATTATATGAATTTAAATCAACTATATTATTTTAGAACTGTTGCAAAGCTTGAACACTTTAGAAAAGCAGCATCTGAACTAAATATTTCTCAGCCAAGTTTAAGTAATTCAATGACGAATTTAGAATCAGAACTTGGTCTTTGTTTATTTGAAAAGCAAGGTAGAAATGTCACACTAACAAAATATGGTCGTATATTTTTAAAAGATGTAGAAAGAATTCTCGATGAATTGGAAAATGCTAAAAAAAAGATGAAGCAGTTAGCCAGTGGTGATGCAGGACATGTTGACATTGCATATATTTCTCCCTTAGCACATCAGTACATTCCAAATACAGTACGTAACTTTTTAGATTTAGAAGAGAATAAAAATGTTACTTTTACATTCAACCAAGGATTTACAAATGAACTTATTAAAGGCTTAAAAAGTGATAAATATGACCTGATTTTTTCATCTTATTCAGAAGAGGAACCAGATATAACCTTTGTGCCAATTATTGAACAAGAACTATTTGTTATAGTTCCACTAAACCACCCTCTTGGAAAATTTAATAATATTGATCTTGTTGATATCAAACCTTATCCTTTAGTGGGATATGACAAAGATTCTGGTCTTGGAAAATTTATTTCTAACTTACTGAAGAGTATAAATATAAAACCCAAAATAATTTGTGAAGCTGCAGATGAATATGCAATTACTGCTCTAGTTTCTGCAAACTTTGGTATATCTATCATAGCAGAAGCACCTGCACTAAAACATGCAAAAGTAAAGAAACTAACAATCACTAATCCCAAATACTCTAGGAAAATTTACCTTGCTTATAAGAAAAATAGGATTTTTCCTCCTGCTGTTCATAACTTTATTTCATACATCAAAAAGAAAAGTATCATTGAAGGCATGAAGCTTTATTCTGAATCGTAAAAAAGATTGCATTCTTTTACTTTATGTAAATTTTTTGACGAATCTCTATTAATTTTCCTTCTTCAACATTTTTAAATGTTCCAGTGCTTCCTTCTATAACCATTTTAGCTTTTCCCTGGGGCATTATAATCTTCCCTGGTTTCAGGTCTTCTACTTTTTTTATCACTTTCATGTCCTCACTTACAAACAAAACATCAATAGAGAATTTCATAAAGAATGTATGAATGCTGTTACAAGGCTTAATCAAAATTCCCTCATGATGTGGTTTTTTCCGAAACATAAACCCTAAAAATCTTTTAACAAAACTATCTGCTATAAATATTTCAGCTATAACCTCTGACTCATACATTAAAATCTTGACCACATTATCACCTCTTAGCAAATATAGTAATCATCCTTATAACGGCAGGACCTAGTATAATTATAAATATGGTAGGAAAAATAAAAAATATTAATGGAAAAAGCATTTTAATAGGAGCCTTCATGGCCTTTTCTCTAGACACCTGCCTTCTATGTTCTCTCAAATTTGCAGATTCAATTCTGAGCACTTTGCTTAAACTTACTCCCAATTCATCTGCCTGAATTAATGAACTAATAAACATGGAAAGTTCCTTTACGTCACAACGTTCACTCATATTCTTAAGCGCGGCTTTTCGCTCTATTCCCATAGTAATTTCTTTAAGACTCTTTGCAAATTCGTCACAAAGTTCTCCACTTATATTACTTATAACTCTAGCTATAGCACCATCAAAGGATAAACCTGCCTCAACACTAACTGTAATTAAATCTAAAGTATAAGGTAAGTCCTTTAAAATTTTGTTTTTTCTATTTTGAATTCTTCTTGATAGATAAAAATTAAAGAAGACATTAATAGTTATCACTACAAGTATTGTAAAAACAATAACTTTCATTATATTAAAATCAACCATTAGCACTAGTACTCCTAGAATTGTAGAAAAAATCAAGATAATCATGCTCTTTTTAAGCATCCATTTTTGAGCAGTACTATTTTTTAAAACCCCTGCTCTTTCTAGCTTTTTGTTAAGCATTACAATTTTTTGATGAGGCGTTATGGTAAGCAGAACCTTACTAAAGTTCTCATAAAAAGGCATTATCATTCTTTCTGAAAAAGTCTTATTTTCAATTTTTTCTTCTAATTTATTATCTAGCTCGTTAAGATCTGTAAATCTCTTTTCAATTTTTATTTTGTCACCATTTATAACTATTAGTATTCCATAGGAAAGAAAAAAAATTGATAAAAAGAAGATAAAAAATGCAAGATAAAGCATGTACTTCTCTCCTTTCTCACATATCTATATTAATAATTTTTCTTATCATTAATAATCCAAGAAGCTCACTTAATACAGCAGCCGCTACCATAATTAAACCAATAGAAGTTGTAAATAGCAAAAGTATATACTCCTTGTTAAAAAGATAAATCGCTACTCCTAAAAAAATAGGTATAAGCATTAAAATAATGCCCGATAATCTTCCCTGAGCTGTCAGTGTTTTTAGTTCATTTTTTATCTTTTGTCTCTCCCTTATAGTTTCCGAAATATTATCAAGTACTTCAGATAAATTTCCTCCTATATCTTTCTGTATTAAAATAACATTTACTATAAGTCTAAGATCTTCTGATTCAACTCTATTAAGCAAATTTTTTAAAGCATCTTCTTCAGAAATACCAAGGCTCATCTCTTTAAGTAATTTCTTAAATTCCTTTGAAAAAGGATCACTGGTCTCTTCTGATACTACGGCTATAGCTTGTAAGAAAGAATATCCTGCTTTTAAAGAATTTGAAATTATAGTTATACCTTCATTTAATTCACTGTCAAAGTGCTTGATTCTATCTTTTTTCCTCTTTCTTATTATAAATTTGGGAACGTTCCATATTAGAATGTAAATTAAAATAATAATAAAATAATTTTTAAAAACTGCAAATGTCAGGAAAGCAAAAGCAGATGAAAATAGTATTTTTATAACCAGAAGTTCCTCTACAGTAATAGATAAATCTGCCTTCATGAGTTCAACCTCAAGCTTTTTATCTTTCTTTTTATTTAACCAAATCTTAGGAATTAAGGTTGATAGAGTTTTTAATATGCTTATCCTGTCCTTCTTATTATCTTTATACTTTTGGGAAATACCATAATCCTCATCAAAATATTTAAGCTTACGAATAGGTTTATCTTTACTAAATAAGGCAATTAATACAGTGCTTATAAAAAGCCACACCATTAAAAATATCACTGTTACTATGACATATATCAATAAACCCTCCTCCTTGATTTTGCTTTAAGAAATTATCTCAAAATATCTGCTGGTACATTTATACCTTTCTCCTTAAGCTTCTGTACAAATTTGGGCATAATACCTGTAGAAACAAATTCTCCTCTTACTTTTCCCCTATTATCAACGCCCCTTTGCTCAAACTTAAATATATCCTGAAGTATAATTACATCTCCCTCCATACCTTGGATCTCCGTTATATAAGTGATTTTTCTACTTCCATCCATGAGCCTTGATTGCTGAACTATTATATCAATAGCAGAAGCCACCTGATCTCTGATAGCCTTAATTGGAAGATTCATCCCCGACATAAGCACCATGGTTTCAATTCTAGATAACATATCTCTTGGTGAATTAGCATGTCCTGTTGTAAGAGATCCATCATGACCTGTATTCATAGCTTGCAGCATATCCAAAGCTTCTCCGGAACGAACCTCACCTACAATAATTCTGTCAGGACGCATTCTTAAACTATTTCTAACTAAATCCCTTATAGTAACTTCCCCTTTTCCTTCTACATTTGCAGGCCTTGTCTCCAGCCTTACCACATGCTCCTGAGAAAGCTGAAGTTCTGCTGCATCCTCAATGGTCACTATACGTTCATTCTCAGGTATAAATGAGGAAAGAACATTTAACGTAGTAGTTTTACCACTTCCTGTACCACCTGAAACAACTACATTTAATCTTCCTTCTACACAATATTTTATAAGTTTTGCCATGCTTTGAGTCATTGTTCCAAAGCTAACCAAATCCTCTACTTTAAATGGATCTTCTGCAAATTTTCTAATGGTAATAGAGGGACCATCAATGGCTAAGGGGGATATTATAGCATTTACTCTAGAACCATTAGGAAGTCTAGCATCTACCATAGGTGAACTTTCATCTATTCTCCTTCCAATTGGTGCTACAATTTTTTTTATAACATGAAGTACGTGATTATCATCTTTAAATTTAGCATCTGTAAGTACTAGCTTTCCGTTTTTTTCAATATATACATACTCTGGACCATTAACCATAATTTCAGTAACACTGTTATCTAAAAGCAATCCTGTAATCGGACCAAATCCTATAATTTCATTTAACAGCTCTTCTTTTATTTTTTTCTTATGATTATTAGTCATATTTAGTGATTCCTTTTCAATATGCTTGGTAACAATATAATCAATTTTTTTCTTTAATTCCTGATTATGTTCAGAAATTTCACTAAAATCTATATCAAGTTCTTCAATTACCCTGTTTTGAATTTTCATCTTCAATTCATAATAAGGATCCATTTCTTCCTTAACAGATTTATTGGCTTTTTTATCTACATTTATTTCTTCCAATCTTTTCATAAGAGACATAGTAATTCCTCCTACTTAGTTATTTGAAAGAAAATAACAAGTCACACATTCTTCACATACTGACTGGTTATTTCTTTGAAAATCATTCAATCAAGCTCTTACACATTTCATCCAGTGCCTTTCCTACTTTTAATTTATAATATTTGTCATCATGACATAAAGGAATTCCTTTATTTACTGAAGGAATAACAGTCTTTTCCTCATCTGGTATAAATGCAAAGACACTATCCTTAAAAGCCATCTCCACTTCTTTTTTGTTTATTCCGTACTTTACATTAAATCTATTTATAACAAGCTTAACTTTGTCTTTATCATATCCAACGGATTCCATAACTTTAAGACCCAATTTAGTATTCTTAAGAGCTATAATCTCCATAGTCGACACCATAAGTATTTTTTGTGCCATATCTAAAATATAAAGGGTGCTATCATTAAAATTAATACCTGTGTCTACAGCAATTACGTCGTATTCTTTTCTTACAACCTTCATTATTTTCTCAATAGTTTCTTTTGTTATATATTCCGCTGCTTCTGGTTTTTGAGGAGCAAAGAATATATCAAGATTATCATTATATTTATATAAATAAGGTTTTATATTTTCATAAGAATCTATTTGTCCATCCTCTACTGCATCTAAAATAGTCTTTTCATTATACTTATTAACCAGCATGGATATATCACCAAACTGTAAATCCATATCCATAAGAAGTACTTTTTTATCGGATTCCTTACTTAAAATAATAGCTGTATTAACAGCCAAAACTGATTTTCCCACACCACCTTTAGAACTAAAGAAAGCTATAGTTTTTGCATCTTTCACCTTTTCTGTACTTCCTGTAAGCTTTACCTGTCGTTCCCTGCACTTTTCATAAGTTGTTATTATAGTATCAATTAAGGTATTATAGTTAAAAGGTTTTATTATATATTCTTTAGCACCATGAAACATTGCCTTTTTTAAATACTCACTTTCAGCTTGAACAGACATAATAATTACCATTACAGAAGGGTACTCCATGGTTATTTTTTCAGTAGCTTCTAAGCCATTTAAAACAGGCATGTTAATATCCATCAAAACCACATCAGGCTTTACCTTTGGTATAATTTTAAATACTTCTTCACCATTATCCGCTTCTCCTACAACTTCAATATTTTCTTTATCTAACTTCAATATTTTTTTTATTACATTTCTAGTTTCTTCAATGTCATCTGCAATTAATACCCTAATCTTATTCATTGTTTCATCCCCCTACTGTCCAAGTATTGGAATTTTAATTACTTCTCCAGTTAGTATTAAATTTTCATCCTGTATATTATTTGCTTCTTTTATAGCTGTATATTTGTCTTCATTTTCATAAAATTGTGTACTAATACTTTTTAACGTATCCCCAGGTTCCACTGTATAGCTTTTATACTTTTCACCACTTATGTTACTTAAATTGTTATCGTTACTATGATCTGACACCTCATTACTATTATCATTAACAGATAGTTCTTCCCATGTTGTTCCATTTGTTTCAGTGGTATTATTATCTTTTAAGGGTCTAAGAGCTAACTTGATACTTCCTATACTTTGAGCAAGTATTACCTTTTCCAGATCTGATACCTTAACTGATAGGGTTACTAAAAAATTTGTCGGTGCTTTTCCATTATCACTGCTTTTATTACTATTATTTTCTTTATTCTCTCTGTTTATTTGTTTATCTACTGCTAATACCTGGATGTTCTGTAATACAATTTTTGCTTCATCTGGTCTAACTATTTTTGTTCCATCCCTCTTTTCAGATGTATACACAATGATATCCACATAGTCTTTTGGTTTTAACAATCCTGAAACCCCTGAATCACCTGTAACACTAATAGAAATCGCTCTATAATCATTATCCATTTTTAAATTAAGTTCATCTCCACCTTTCTCCAAAAGTTTATCAATATGAAACCCTTCATTTTTTGAAATTGTTTGAGTTGCATATTTTCCAGCAATTTTTGAAAAATCCTTAATATAGTTATCAAAAATAGGATTATAAGGCACCTGTACCTTTTTTACCATTTTCTTATCTATAAGGGTTCCTGAAGATATTGTCTCAGCTGCTACTAAAATTGTTGTTTTTTTAGCCGCTTCACTTGACGATTTCAACGATTGTAAATATATAAAAGCAGCGGCTGCAGCTATTAGCGCTAAAATAAAAGATATCAATATCAATTTTTGTCCTCTGCCTTTCATCGCTATCCTCCTTCATCTCATATGAGCAATCCTACTTATTTTGACAATTTTGCACCATATAACCCTGTGTCACTTAAATTTGTATCAGCCGGACAATTTAAAACAAATCTAACAAACCTTCCTTTAACTTCTATTTTTCCTGAATTATTAGTTACATCCTCTACATAAAACGCTGCAAATCCTACTACTAATACTGACTTTTGTCCACTTACGGCTAAAGAATCTACTAAAGGCATTATCCACAGTCTTATTGAATCTCTTGGGAAATTATCAAAAGTGCTGTATTCAGAGTTGATATACTTTTTTATCTCATTACAAGCTCCTGACATATTACCCGGTTCAGTATCTATGTAATCACCTACTGATATCGTTCCACTGTAACCATATAGTGCATTTGCTCTAAAAACACTTTCACCAGACCCACCAAGGGAAACTGCACCATAATTTCCTGAGTATCCATCTCCTGCATCTTCTTTAAGTGTTACTAAGTCTCCATAAGAAAATTTATATGCTTCCACAGCAAAAGGCCTTATCCCACCTGTTACTGATTTTGCAGGTGCAACCACAGCCTTTGTCTTAGCCTTTATATCGCTGCTGTTTATTCCTATTGTTTGAGCAAATAGGTGCTTTACATTTTTAACTTCTTCTATTTGAATACTCTTATGATCTGCACCAAAAGTTATTACAGCTAGACCTGGATCTACATTATTTTTTTGAAGGTAATCTACAGCTACACTCCTTGCCTTCATGTCATTATCAGGTAATTCAAGTACAGCTGCTAAAGCCCCTGAGTCGATTGCATTTGTTAACTTTGTCTTTTCTATATAAACCATACCTACATCAAGTACGTAAGCAGTAAACCCAAGTAATGCAGTAATGAGTAGACATGAAATAATAGCAACATTTCCTCTATCATTTAACTTTCTCATTTATATCTCTCCTCACTCAACCCTCATAGTTGTCTGTCCATTTAATTCTATTACATTATTGAAAAGACTACTTATAATTGGAACAGTGAGATTATATTTATAAGTTACTTTTACAATAAGGCTATCACCGGATCTTCTGCTGCTTTCATCGGGAGTTATAGTTACTGTTAAATTCTTAGGATCTAAATTAGGAGAAGTAGCTGCAATTAAATATCGAATTTCCTCATCAGTGCTGCCTATAATTCCTGCCCTTGCACCTTCTCTCGATGCATTTTCGATAGTAAGATAGGAATTTATTACCATTCCAAATTGAACTATTCCCATCACAAGCAATAGAAGTATTGGAAGAATCATTGCAAATTCAACTAAAGCCTGCCCCTTTTCATTCTTTAAGTTTTTCAATATAACCACTTCCTTTTGATTAATTTTCAAAATACTCTAACCATATTTTTGTGATTAGAGTATTTTGGAAAAACCTCGGCAGAACTTTTTCTATTTTATTGAAGGGCATTTATTATATCCTGAAATTTTGAAGAAATCGCTGGTCCAAGTAGTACTAATACGGCAATAACTACTATTGCTACAAGTCCTATTATTAGTGCATATTCAACCATACCTTGTCCTTTTTCTTCTTTTAATTTATTTAAGACATATCCTTTAAATTTTTGCAGCATATTATTCATCCCCCTTAAATTTATTTTCTTGTTGATTTTATTATAAATCTACCGTCTTTAACTTGGCAGATTGCAAAAGTCACATATCATAGGTAAAAAAGTCAGAAAAAAATAGAGACGAAAGTCCCTATTTTTATAAGTAATTACCCTATCATTAAGTTTCATATTTACTTCTATAATATTCATCAATATTATTTTCTATTGCAACAATTGCGGCGTGGACCCTATCGTCTACATTTATTTTTTTAAAAAGATTTGTAGCATAATTTTTAACTGTTTTCTCAGAAATGTACAACTGCTCTCCTATTTCCTTGTTACTAAATCCTTTTGAAATTTTATTAAGCACTTCAATTTCCCTTTTTGAGAGATTATCTAAAATACTAGATGCTTTCTTTGCCTTAATTTTTATGTCAGAAAAAAGTGTGGAAACCAAAGACTTATCAATGTATTTTTCACCCTTATATACTTTTCTAATTGCTTCTACAATATCTGTTCCAGCTGAATCCTTAAGCATATAGCCGTCCACTCCAATACTTATAGCCATATTAAGGGTCTTTCTATCATCTTCAACAGTTAACATTATAACCTTAATTTTATTGTCTTTATCCTCTATACTTTTAAGAACCTGAATACCATCCATAATTGGCATATTACAATCCAACACAACAACATCTAATTCATGATATTTTAAAAATTCCAGAGCCTTCTCTCCATTTTCTGCCTCACATACAATATCCATATCACTTTCAAAACTTATAATCCTTTTTAACCCCTGCCTTATTATATCATGATCATCGACAATTAATATTCTAATCACCTTGTTCTTCATTTTTTATCACCTCTCGATTAATAGGAAGCTTAACAGTGTAAGTTGTGCCTACTTTCTCAGAGGATTTGATTTCAATTTCTCCCTGAAGTTGTTTTACTCTATCTAAAATTCCAATAAGTCCATAGGAAGCTCCTTTTGTCTTTACCCTCTTTAAAGTCTCTTCTACATTAAACCCAACACCATCATCATTTATTATTAGCATTAAATACTTTGTACCAAAATCCATTCTTACCTTTGCATGCTTTGCTTTAGAATGTTTCCTGATATTATTAAATATTTCTTGAACAATTCTATATACTGCTACTTGAATAATAGGTTCTATTTCCATTTGGATTGGCTTCATTTTTATCTTTATATCAATATTTGACTCTTTGAAAATAGTATTTGCCGTTTGATCTATAGTTTGCCTTAAACCTAAATCGTCCAAAGACATAGGTCTTAAATCAAAAATAATACTTCGAACTTCTTTTAATGCCACCTTAACACTTTCCTTCAAATCTTCTAATTCCTTAAGTCCCTCTTCCAAATTTTTTTCAATAATCATTTTACATATATCTACTTTCATAACTGCATTAGCCATATGTTGAGCCGGCCCATCGTGAATATCCCTTGCAATTCTTTTTCTTTCACTTTCCTGAGCTTCTAAAATCTTTATGCCAATAAACATTTCGGAATTCTTATCTGAGCCCTCTAAAGCAGAAAGAACATCCCCTTCTAAATAACCCATAGCAATACTTATTTGATTAATTATCCTTTCACCACTTTCAATATTATCCATTATCTTTTTTATGGCTATTTCTAGGCTATCTCTTTCTTTCCTCAATGACTTTTCTTCATTTATCTTCGTATAAAACTTAATTCTCATATCAGATGCTGCTTCATAAGCTTCCTTAATATCATCTTCAGTATACTTATTAAAATTTGCAGATACATGAGCCAATCTTCTTCTAGCCGCCTTATCCTGTCCTTCCAGTTCGTCAACTTCATCTATAACACTAGCAATATCTTTTTTAATTTCATCTAGTTTAAGCTTTAAATCTTCGTGATCTTTTCTTATATAATCAACAATACTAAGTACTTGCCCTCTACTTGAACTTATCTCATCTATTACATTTTTGATTATTTTATTAATAGCATTAATATCCAAGTTTATATTATTCATCATATTCTCCCTTCATTTAAAGTACAACCAGACCAAATTAAATTTACATAAAAATTAATAGTGAAATAAGACTTCCTAGTGATAAAAATGGACCAAATGGAATGTAATCTTTAGTTCCTTTTACTTTAATTAATATTAAAATAATTCCAACTATAGAAGACATAGCAAAAGATAAAAAAATTGTCCACAAGGCTTTTTTTAATCCTAAAAAAGAGCCAATAGCAAACATAAGCTTTATATCTCCACCACCCATAACATTAGGAACAAGGGATAATAAAAACATTATTCCTCCTCCAAATATCATTCCAAGTATTGTATCTGTAAATGAACTCCTAATGAAAAAGGAAAACATTATTCCCATACTCAAAGCTATAATGACCATAAAATCAGGTATAATTCTATACCTCAGATCAATAAAAGAAATTATAACTAAAATTGATGTCAGCACCATTGCCTTAGCGAGTACAATAGTAAACCCCAATCGTAAAAATAGTACTTCAAAGGATAGACTACAAATAATAGGTATAAAAATACTCCCGGTTTTTTTATTACTTTTAATAATATTATATGAGATACTTTCTATTGCAGTATTTAATAATATTCCTATAATAAAACCTATAGCAAAAATTAATATGTACATACTTCCCTCTTAAATAAAATTATTATTTTCTTTATTATTTGCATTGGAGGAAATATTATTATAAGTTATATTTTAACTTGAGTTTTTTGGAAAATTTAAGATAATCCCTTTACAACTAATAATAAATATTATATAATTATTGTTATAAAGAGGAGATGATATGATATGGAAACTGATATAGATTTCAATTCCCTAATAACATCTGTAGAAACCTGTTGTTTAGGAAAGGAAAACTGCGGAGGTAAGTGTGATACTTCCAATTGCATTATAGGATATTGTAAAAAAGATCTACTTGCTTGTCTTAAATCTAACGAACAATTTCTAGAAAATGAAATAGAAAACATTCCTTTATTTGATACAAAAGTTTTTGATGAATCCTCTGTAATAGACACTGTTGGCTTTATACTAAATCAATGTAAAAATTGTAATGCATACCACGATGAAGATTGCATAATAAATATTTTAAGAAGTGCCTGCGAAGTAATTTTATTTGGTAACCCAAAAGATTATAACGGCAGTGTGCTCCTATACTTGAATGATATAAAATTGGACAATTCAAAAATAGCAGACAAAATACAGGAATCTTATTTATCACATAAAAATATTTAAAAAAAGGAAGGGTATTAATATGGAAAATGTAAAATTATCTTATGAAACAACTTTAGGAGATACTAAGGGAACTAATTTGGAAAGGTCTGTAAAACAAACTTTTAATGGTGAAACCAAGGAAGCAGGATTATATACTGCCATAGCACGTCAGGCTCAAAGGCAGGGATATGGCGATATTGCCGAAATACTAAAAGTTCTTGCAAAAGAAGAAGTAGAACATGCTGCAACTTGTGCAGAATTGAACAATATGATAACAGATGATTGTTTCCAAGATATAAAGCAAATGCTAGAAGGAGAAATTTTTGCAAACAATTCAAAACGTGAAGATGCTCTAAAAGCAGAAGGACAAAAAATAGATGCAGCAAAAGAATTTTTCAATTCAGCTTCCAAGGATGAAGGACGTCATGCCCGAATACTGGAAGGAATATTAAAAAAATATAACAAATAATATAGAGTTTCTAAATAGAAAGTTTACTTATACAGAGCATGTAATGACAAATTTCAATTAGAAACTCTATGGACAGTTAACGTTACAATTAAACCTATCCAAGTTACCAGTTTGATTTAAATGCTAAAGGTATAAATCCAAGCAAGATTTATACCTTTAGCATTTTTGAGTGATTATAGATTTAATTTTAAAATTTACAATCTATATAGCTTTTATATTTGTCTTATAGCTCCTCTTTTTAAAGCTACATTTATTATATTAAATAAAATTGCTCCTGCTATGGTATTTATAACTGCAGCAGGTAAAACTACAGATAAGAACAATGCTGTAAAACTTGTCTTTAATCCTACTGTAAGCAATACTACCATTAAGAATGTGGAGCCGCTTATAATTGTACCTACAGCAGTAACTAATAGAATAGTTATTTGGTTATTTATCCTATCTCTAAGAGGTTTTATAAGCACAAACATTATATTTATAGTTACAAATTTGTCTATTACATTTGCAAATTGTCCACCAGGGAAAGCAGTAGTTGCGGCTGCCAGAATACCTGCTACAATACCTGCACAGAGACAAGTTTTATATTCCCTATTAAACACAAGTATTATAAAAAGCATTGCAAGAGAAAGATCTGGTTTCATTCCAAGTATAAGTGGTGGTGTAATTTGATGCAGCACTGCACCTATAGCAAGTAGTATAGAATTTATAATCATCTTTTTTAAGTTCATATTTACACTCTCCTTAAAATAAAGTTTGAATATTCCATCTAATTTGAATATTCTTTAAATTAAAAATACAACTGATATTATTACAATTATCTATAAATAAATTTTCTTTATTTTTCTTTCACAACATAGCATACACCACCTATACTTCTTTCTAACTAACTTTTCTTTTTAATAAATTAATAAAATAAAAAAACTCCATCCTAAAAACTAGGACGGAGATATCCGCGGTACCACCTAAATTATACTTTAAAAAGCATCTCTTTTTCAGACACTAACATGTCCTATCCATTATAACGTATGGAATACGTTAACCACTACTCTTCGCTCTGCCAATTTCAATTTACTCCTCTTAGGTCCATTCACAACATACAATAGTATTGAGATCCCACCATTCCCAACTCTCTATAACTTTAATAATATTGCTACTATTCCTCGTCAAAGGATTTATTATTAAATTAAGTATATGTTATCACTTATTCTTCTTCATGTCAATAAGTATTTTCACTTTTATTTAGCACCATAAGCTGAGTTATTATTTTCATTAAATATTTGTCTGTAACAATAGTTTATTATGTCACTTCTTTTTATGATACCTATAAATATGTCCTTATCATCTATTACAGGTACAAAATTTTGATTTACCGCAAGTGATACCAAGTCTTCCATGTTAGAATTAATTTTCACTGGTTTATTATGCATACGCCTAGAAATTTGTTTCAACAATACTTTACTGGTATTTTTAAAATTCAAATCTGGAGTATTTTTTAATTTCCACAACAAATCACCTTCTGTCAGAGTTCCAACATACTTACCGCTACTGTCAATTAGTGGAATTGCTGTATATCTATGTCTTTCCATTCTTTCCAGTGCCTGTCTCATAGTTGAATTTGGAGTTTCACAAACAACTTCCTCTTTAGGTGTTAGAAAAAATGCTATATTCATATGTCTTTCTACTCCTTAATACTTTTATTTTAAATATACTATTTAAATTTGAAATTACACAATCTTAGAATCGAAGAACTTAATTACAAGGTCAATTATTAATCTTAAGAAGAAATAATAATTGACCCTCATAATACTATCTTGAACATTCGGCCTCTACTTGAAGTAACTTTTTAAGTACTTCCTCTATATCATCTTCTAATTTTTCATCAATTTCAACATTATCGTTCTTTACAGCTTCTATAGTAAGTTTTAGCCCCTTAGTTATATTACTTATTTCCTCCAACGTTAACAGCATAAGTATATTCTCTTTCATGTTAATAACCCCCTTATCTAACTTAATCTTTTTTAGAAAGCGACTTACATCCATTATCCCTTTTAATATATTTCGTAAAATTTAAGTTAATATAAAGCGTTTATCGAGAGATAATTTTTATTAAAAAATCTATATTATAATAAATGACAAGTTTTTATACTTACTCACTTATCTCCAGATATTTAACAGCATGAAACATCCATTTCAAAAAGCTGTGTTGTTAAAAGTTTCCTATAAAATCATAATATTCTTCAAGCATATATTTTGTGTATTTCTTTTTTCCCATTAATCTATATATAACATCAAAACTTCTGTATCCTTCTTTATACAATTTATATTCCTTTAGAAGTTTTTTTAACATTCCTTTATTTATTTGTAGGAGATTAACTAATTCATCCAACGTATAAAACTCTTTGTAAAGTAATTTTTCAAGCTTTTGCTGCATTTCCACTTTATACAACAAGTCCAATTTTCTATTTTTGTGAGGTCCGCTCTTTCCTCTATGATGTTCTGAACAAAGATATTTAAAGTTCAAAGGGAAATCCACTCCTCCCTGAGATCTATAAACTATATGATGTTTATCCGCTGGTTTACCACATATTTGGCATTTTAACAATTTATTCCCTCCCAATTATATTATAGTGGATTTTTATTATATTTTATACTATTATTATAGCACAGGTTTTATCGTATTACACTTATAAAAAATTATAAAAATGTTATAATTTTCATATAAAAAGTGTATATTATCTACCTATAAAAATCAAACTATTATTATAGGTAATTTACCAATTAATATAGACTTTAATAGGAGGCATTTTTTTATGCGAAATATTTTTTACTCAATTTTTATAATAAATGCCATATTGTCCATAGTCATTATAATGTTAGAAAGAAAAAATCCCGAAAAAACAATTGCATGGCTGCTAATTTTTATAGTTATGCCTCCTTTTGGTTTAATAGCTTACATATTTTTAGGGCGAAATTGGAAAAAGCATAAACTTAACAATGAAACAAATGTAAATATAAAAGAGTTAATATCTGAAGCTATTAAAAATGTAAAAGATACAACTTATACCTCTTTAATTGAACTTCTTTCTAAAAACAGTGAGTCACCATTGTTTACAAACAACTCCATAAAGATATTCAAAAATGGAGCTGAAAAATTTGAATATCTTAAAAAAGAATTACTAAATGCAAAACATCATATTCATATGGAATATTACATAATAAAAAGTGATGAAATTGGGAATGAAATAAAAGATATATTGATAAAAAAATGTTTAAGTGGTGTGGACGTACGTCTCATATTGGATAGGGTAGGCTGTATAGGACTTGATAAAAAGTATATAAATGATTTAAAAAGTGCCGGAGTTAACGTAGTACAATATTCTTACTTCCTAGCACCAATTTTGAAGTACATAAATACCCAGATAAACTATAGAAATCACAGAAAAATAGTAGTTATTGATGGAAAAGTAGGTTTTGTAGGTGGCATAAATATAGGAAATGAATATATAGGAAAGAGTAAATATGGATATTGGAGAGACACTCATATAATGGTAAAAGGTGATTTTGTTTTGGGACTTCAGGCAGTATTCATAGATGACTTTGTCACAATAAAGTCTGCTAATAAAGAATATTTCTTTTATGACGGAAACTTTAAAGAAATTTTTCCTGAAATTTCACCAGACAGAAGCAGCAATAAAATAATGCAGCTGGTAAAGAGTGGTCCAGATTCTGAATTTCCAGCTATTGAACAAGCCATTTTAAAGATGATTAGCATGGCAAAGGATCATATTTACATTACAACTCCTTACTTCATACCTACTGAAAGTATATTAAATACACTTAAAATTGCATCTTTAAGCGGTATAGATGTACGGATACTATTTCCTGGAAGATATGATCATATATTGGTATACTATGCTTCAAGAACCTACCTAGCAGATTTAGCTAAAAGTGGTGTTAAGGTTTATTTCTATAATAAAAATTGTTTTATTCACTCTAAAACCACATCTATAGATGGTAAAATATGTACTATAGGTACTGCTAATATGGACATAAGAAGCTATCAATTAAATTATGAAATAAATGCAATGATATATGATGAGGATACTACCGTGGAACTTGAAGATTTATTTTTCCATGATCTTAAAAACAGCAAGATAGCTAGTACTAAATACTTTGATAATTTATCTCTTTTCACTAAATTTTTTGAAGCTTTTTGCAAAATATTTTCTTCATTGTTATAGCGTAAAATTTGGAAATTAACAACGGACAGTTGACAATTAAAGGGGCTGTCACACTAATTTATTAGCATAGCAAATCCCCTTATTGATAATTTCACTCAATTTGATTGTTATCTTCTTTAATTAATCCCTTCCTATATGCTATTAAAAGCTTTTCCAAATCAGCTATCTGTTTTTTTAGATCCTTTCCTATGTCTGTATCTTCTACCCTTTTCCTTTTAGTTACATGTTCCAAAATCACTGTAGAAGATAAAATATCTTTATCCTCTTCTATAGCATTTTTTATAGCACCAAACGGTTCATGAGAAGTAAGCAGCAATCCATAAGAATTATATATCAAAGTATACCCTGCTATTCCAGTTTCAGGCTGATATGCCTTGCAAAACCCTCCATCTATTACAAGTAGCCTTCCATTTGCCTTTATGGGACTTTCTCCTTCTTTAGTTTTTACTGGAATATGACCATTTATAATGTGAGAGCTCTCAGGTGGCAAATTAAATTCTGCCAATATATTTTTGCATACATTCTCATCATCTCTATACTGATAGTAATAATTTTTCTTTTCATAGTGTGCTAGTTTATCATCAATAAAATACCTTTCAAAAGTTGTCATTCGAATTTTTCCAAACACAGGTGAATCCTCTCCACACCACATATACCACATCATATCCATACCATATTTTTTACTTTCTGTATTATTTTTAAAGAAAAAAGCATCCCTCGCTAAACGGTCATACCTATCTAAAAGTTCTCTGCCACTGTAGCTTATCTTTCCTATTTTAACTTCTCTAAAACTACCATCTTTATTCAATGGAATACAGCCATGGTATAAAAGATTTGAATTATATACCAGGTATATACTTCCTTTACCATATAAGAATTTAATATGTCTTTGAAGTTTCTCACTGTTTACAAAAGAACTAGTCAACTTTTCAATTAATTCTTGTTCCCTATCCGTAAGTTTATATGGGTCATTCCAATCTATAGTAGGGAACTTGCTATCATTTAACTTATAATTATGACCATATATATCTATTTCCCATTTTTCTGTATCTATTTTATCAAGTAAAAGCCTATCATCCATCTTAAATTCAGGATGCCTTTTTATTATTTCTGCCTCTAATTTAAATTGCATTATAGCTATGGCCTTGTGCATTTTTGCCAGTAAATTAAGTTCATTTTTACTTATATCCTTGTTTAAAGTCTTAGGAATAAAATTCTTACAAGGATCATCTCTATAGAATTCAAGAGCAAAAGTAGCAAGCGGAAGTAAGTTTATTCCATATCCATCTTCAATAGTATGCAAATTAGCATATCTAAGCGATATTCTAAGTACATTAGCTATACAAGCTTCGCAGCCAGCTGCCGCTCCCATCCAGAGCATATCATGATTTCCCCATTGAATATCCACAGAATGATGTTTCATAAGAGCATCCATTATAATTTCAGCTCCTGGTCCCCTGTCATATATATCCCCTATTATATGAAGCCTGTCTACAACTAACCTTTGTATTACATTTGAAATAGCTATAATGAATTCAGGTGCACGATTTATATCTATTATAGTTTTTATTATACCATTATAATACGCTTGTTTATCTACCTTATCATCCTGGTCGTGAAGCAGTTCTTCTATTATATATGAAAAATCAGCTGGAAGTGCTTTTCTCACTTTAGAGCGAGTATATTTTGAAGATACATTCTTACACAATTCAATTAATTGATATAAACTTATTCTATACCATTCTTCCAAATTGTGTTCTTTTTCCTTAATTAATTCTATTTTTCTCTCAGGGTAATATACAAGGGTTGCCAGTGATGCCTTCTGTTCTTCTCTCAATGAATTTCCAAACACATCATCAATTTTCCTCTTTATTACACCAGATGCATTTCTAAGCATATGAGTAAAAGATTCATATTCTCCATGAATGTCACTTATAAAGTGTTCTGTAGCTTTTGGTAAATTCAATATAGCCTGAAGATTTATAATTTCCGTACTGGCACTAGATATTGTGGGATATTCTCTAGATAATAATTGAAGATATCTTAAGTCTTTTTCTATTATATCTAAATTATTCTCATCATAGAAAATCATGGTCATTTTCTCCTTTTTAATATATACAATTTATTTAATTTATAAAAGCAATAATGATATACTATATAATATATTATAGTATATCATTATTAACATGTATAGTACAAATTGCATATTTAGTATAGCATATAATAACACATTTTCCTATTTAAAACTACTAATATTAAGTTCATTATAGTTTATTAAAAAATTCTTTAAATTGTCCATAATAACTTTTATTCCCTCTTTGGAATCCGACTCTATATTCAAACACAATACTGGTTCATGAAGAGAAATCCTAAGAAGGAACCATCCATCTCCATTAAGTTTATTACAATTTACTCTAACTCCTTCATAATTATTAGGTGCTTCATTCCATCCATTGATTTTTTTTACATAGTTCTTTAAATCATCCAGTATTTTATATCCATAGTCTTTAAAACTACTGTTTAAAATATTAAATCTAAACTCTAAACTTTCAGGTGAAATTCTCAGACTTTTTATTAAGTCCTCTATACTTTTACCTTGTTTATGAAGTTTAGCCATTTTTACTAATATTTTAGATATCAAATAAGCTCCATCATCTAAAAAGTAATTTTCTTTAAGTGCTGCATGTCCTGAAGTTTCAATAGCCAGGTAGCATTCTTCACCCTGGTCATTTAGCCTTATTCCCTCATTTATTACATTTCTATAACCTCTTTTGAATCTATGATGTTTTCCACCTAAATTTTCAATAAATTCACTTAATCCATTTGAAGTTACAGAATCAGTTACTATAGTGCTGCCTGGATGTTCCTCTAAAATTATAGAAGATATTAAAGCTATTAGGGAATTTCGATTTATCTCCATACCTCCAGCATCTACAATAGCCGCCCTATCTACATCTGCATCAAATACTATACCAAGATCTGCTTTATTTTCAAGTACTGCCTTTCTAATGGAATCCATGGCTTCTTTTGCTTCAGGGTTAGGAATATGATTTGGAAATCTTCCATCTGGATTAATAAACTGACTTCCTTCAACTTCTGCGCCTAATTTTTTTAGAACTTTACTTGCAAAAAAACCTCCTGCTCCATTACCTGCATCTACGATAATCTTAAACTTGGAAAGGGGCCTTTCGTAATTTTCATTTAAATTTATACCTTTCCTAATTTTTTCAACTAATAAACTTGAATATGTGTCAATAAAGTCAACTTTAGAAATTTCTCCTTTGTACGAAGGGTATTTAAATCCTTTATCCTCTGCGCTATCTAATATGTATTTTATATCCTCTTTTTCACATCCACCATTTTCAGTAAAAAATTTTAATCCATTATAATAATAAGGCAAATGACTTGCAGTTATCATAATAGATCCATTGCATTTATAATCTCCCAGTACAGTAGTCATAAACATAGCTGGGGTAGTACAAAGTCCGCAGTCATATACACTACATCCCAAATTTACAAGTTCATTTAAAATAACTTCTTTAATTTCAGGTCCTGACAATCTAGAATCCATGCCTACTGCAATTTTTATTTTTTCTTTCCTTATATTTTTTTTGTCTTTAAGCCATTTTACAAACCCACCTGCTATAACCTTTACTTCTACAGTAGTCAAATTAACTTTCTTTTCTGGATTTTCAATTGCAATTCCCCTTATATCAGTACCATTTTGCAATTTATGTAATTCTTCTATCATGTTCTTCCCCCTATTTTTCTAAAGTTTATATGTAAAATCCTAAGTAAAATTTGAGCTTATACTCATAAATATACTAAAGTATGTTTCAACTTAGAATCTCCATATTAATTATATAATAAATGTTTTCCTATAGGTACAATTTATATTCATTTTATCCGATTGCTACCATTGCTAACCCCTATCTTTTTCAAAATGGGTGATAAGCACTGCTACGCACCTGGATAAGTTCTTCTAAGGTTCAGATGGAGAAAAAGTATTCCTTATAAGCAAACTCCACCTGAACCTAAGAATCATTTGATAATTGATCTTACATATGGAAGTGAAAGTATACTAAAATATACATGATGAATACAAGCGTTCTAACTAAAAAAATAAACTCATGCGTAGAAATATTTAACCGTACTTGTGGTTGTAAAAATATTCGCAACATAAGTTTATTTTTTGTTTAGAAACTCTATTAGTCATATTTATTTTAACACTTAGCTTTTTCTACTTTCATTGCCCTCATAGAATTTAATACTGCTATAAGAGCTACCCCTACATCTCCAAAAACTGCTTCCCACATATTAGCTATTCCCACAGCTCCTAAAACTAAAATCACCAGTTTTACTCCAAGGGCAAATACTATATTTTGGGATACTATTTTTTTAGTTCTCTTAGATATTTTAATAGCAGTTACTATTTTTGAAGGTTCATCTGTCATAATAACTACATCTGCAGCTTCAATAGCAGCATCTGAACCAATACCACCCATAGCAATTCCAACATCTGCTCTTGCAAGCACAGGAGCATCATTTATTCCATCTCCTACAAAAATCATTTTTCTGTTAGAAGATTTTTCAGTGATTATGTCATTTAATTTTTCTACTTTTTGATCCGGAAGAAGCTGTGCATGAACCTCATCTAATCCTAACTTATATCCTATTGCTTCTCCAATTTTTTTATTGTCTCCTGTAAGCATAACTGTTTTCTTTATTCCTATATCTTTTAACATTTTAATTGTATCTTTAGAATCTTCTTTTACTTCATCAGATATCACTATATAACCCATGTAAATTTTATCGAGTGCAACATGAATTACAGTTCCAATAACTTCTGACATATCATAATTTATTTTTTCTTTTTCCATAAGTCTGGAATTTCCTGCAATAATTTCTCTTCCATCTACCGCTGCTTTAATACCTTCACCTGAAATCTCAGCATAATTCTTTATTAAATTTCTATCTATATCTTGATTGTACTGCTTCACTATAGACAAAGCTATAGGATGGTTAGAATAAGATTCTACAAAAGCTGCATACTTTAAAACATCTCCATCTGTAAAACCATTAAAAGCTTTTACCTGGGTAACTTTAAATATTCCTTTAGTAAGTGTTCCTGTCTTATCAAAGACTACTGTATCTATGCTATTTAAGGCTTCAAGGTAATTTCCGCCTTTTACAAGAATTCCATTTTTAGAAGCTGCTCCTATTCCTCCAAAGAATCCAAGAGGTACTGAAATAACCAGTGCACAAGGACAGGAAACTACTAAAAATACAAGAGCCCTATAAATCCATTTAGAAAAACTTTCCCCTCCCATTAAAAATGGTGGCAATAAAGCTAGCCCTATTGCAAATGCCACAACTGTAGGCGTATAATATTTAGCAAACTTTGTAATAAAATTTTCTGTAGGAGCTTTTTTACTGCTGGCATTTTCAACTAAATCTAATATTTTAGCTACAGTAGATTCTTTAAAACTCTTAGTTACCTTCAAAGTTAAAACTCCATTTTTATTTATATATCCACCAAGCACCATATCCTTGCATCCTACTTCTTTTGGAAGAGATTCTCCAGTTAATGCAGAAGTATCCACCATAGATTTTCCTTCTACAATTTCTCCATCCAAAGGTATTTTTTCACCTGGTTTTACTAAAATAAGCTCACCTATATTTACATCTTCAGGATTCGTATTTTTAAATCCTGATTCAGTCTTTACATTTGCAAATTCAGGTTTTATATCCATAAGGTTTGCTATAGACTTTCTTGAATTATTTACTGCCCTATCTTGAAAATATTCACCTATTTTATAAAAAAACATAACTGCAACAGCCTCAGGAAACTGTCCAATTGTAAAAGCGCCTATACTTGCAATACACATTAAAAAATTTTCATCAAATACCTGTCCTCGAAAAATATTTTTAACTGCTTTCCAGAGTACATCCTTTCCAATAGCAATATAACTTAAAAGGAAAAGTGTGAATTCAACTTGAAATGAAAATTTAAATATTACGCCTGTAATATATATCAAAACACCAATTATTGAAATTATATCTCCAATTTTTTTATTTTTTTCTTTAGGTAAATCACCAATTTTTCTTGATTTTTCATTAACTTCATATATAACTTTTACATCTGGTTCTAATTTTTTAACTATAGACTTTATATCTTCCATGGCATTATTAAATTCTTTCTCATTATATAATTCAAATTTGAGCTTTTTAGATAAAAAATCTACAGAGGCATTCTTTATTTTAGGAAGCTCATTAACTTTATTTTCTATTTTTGCAGCACAATGTGCACAATCAAGCCCCTCAAGGATGAACTCTTTTTTGCTATGATTATTACAATTATTTTTTAACTTTATATTATCTTGCAATTTTGCTTCCATAGTATTATTCATGCTAATCCGCCTCTCAATTTTATTAACATATGTTCATGTGTTCATATATTTATGTTTTAAGTATACTTTAATGTATTTTAGTTGTCAATAAAATTTATAACATGTTTTTAATAATATTATTATATATGGGATTTATGGCTTAAAACTAACTTATGTCCTAAAGCATATTAGTAATATTTCAATTTAATTAGTTATCTGTCTAAAATAAAAATTACTATAGGAACATATCATTTTAATCCTATAGTAATTTAAAATAATTTTTATTCTGTTATTCTATTTTATGTTCTCCCTATATCAGAGATTTCCTATCAATTTTACCACTAGAATTCAATTTTAAATCTTTTACTATTTTTATTTTCCTTGGCTGCATATATGATTCGAGATTGTTTTTACAGTAATTTCTAATATTTTCAACAGTAAGTACATCAGTTTTTGGTACAATTACTGCACATATTTCTTCACCTTTTATTGGATGTTTTTCACCGTATACCACAGATTTAAGTATTTCAGGATTTGCATCCAGTACCTTCTCTATACTATAAGGAAGTATTTTTACACCACCTTTGTTTATGGTGTTATTTCTTCTTCCTAAAATGTATAAATTTCCTTTTCCGTCAATTTTTCCTATATCGCCAACAGAAGCTCTAGGTTTAAAGTCAGGAGCTATATATGGACTTTCTACCCATACCAGTCCATCCTTTATCCATAGCTTTACCTGCGGAAATACTTTTCCAACGCTATCTGTCATATTATTTTCTCTAAAATTTATATAAGACACATGGCCTAATTCACTTGCACCATAATATTCGCAAATGCTGGCATTTGGAAATCGATTTTTCAATAAATATACTGTTTTCGAATCAAGTTTGTCTCCTGCACTTAGTATAGAATTTACACCTCTAAGGTTCATCTTAAGTTCCTTTAACAATATTCTATAGCGTGCAGGCACCATAAATATACTCGTAACATTATTTTGTTGAATCTCCCTTATCCATCTGCCTGGATAAATGCTTTTAGAGAATACTACACTGCCACCTTCATTTAACATATGTATTACGCTGTTAAGATTTCCTGTATATGAAAGGGATCCTACAATAAAAAGTACATCACTAGAACTTATATTAAACATCTCACTTTGATATTTGAAAGCACTTGTCCAACTGCTATGATCTCTCCATATAACTTTATTATGTCCTGTAGTTCCGGAACTCAAAGCTGCAAGGAAAATACATGTATCTTCGATATGGGGTAATTTTGAATCTTCTTTATCCTCACATTCAAAATGAAATCTTTCATCTATAATACAGCATTGTTTAACTTTTTCTACTATTTTTTTTAATTTCAAGGGAGTTGTTTTAGCTTCCACTGGAATTGAAATTAATCCTGCTCTAGAACAGGCTAAAAGATTAATTATTGCGTCTATTGGATCTATATTTTTTATTATTACTTTATTTCCTGCTTCATACTTTTTTGACAAAAATACTGCCTTTTCATTTATGTTTTTTGCAAGTTCTCCATATGAAATAATTCTTTTATCAAAAGTCATACACATTTTTTCTGGATTTTTTTTTGCGTTATTAAATATTCCTGAAAAAATCAACATATTAAACTAATCACACCTCTCTATGATAGTTGCCTCTCCAAGCCCTCCTGCAACTCCTAATGTTGCCATTCCTTTTTTCTTGTTTTTATCCTTTAAAGCTTCCAAAAGATGAAGCATTATAATACCTCCTGATGCCCCATAAGGATGTCCATAAGCTAATGCTCCTCCAAATATGTTCACTCTATCTTTATGGTAATTAAAATACTGTAAAAATGCAATTACCTTTACAGCAAAAGCTTCATTTATCTCTATAAAATCCATATCATCAATTCCAAAATCATATACTTTAAGAAGCTTTCTTGAAGCAGCAATAGCCCCAAGTGGAAACAGGTTTGGGTCAACACCTGCACTTTCTCCACCAACCCATATGGCTTGGGGATGCAAACTGTATTTTTGTACCGCTTCTTCTGATGCCATAATTATAAGAGCTGCTCCGTCATTAGTACTGCAAGCATTTCCTGCGGTTATAGTGCCCTGTTCTCCAAGAACTGGGATAGCTCTCTCCATAAGCTTTAACGAAGGATTTCTTCTAATATTTTCATCTTCTTTAATGATTTTTTTATCAGTTTGTATACCGCAGATTATATCGTAAAGTTTATTTTTGCTTCTTGCTGCTAATGCCTTGTTATGGCTTTGAAGTGCCCATATATCCATATCCTTTCTAGTAATATTACAATGTTTTGCTGTATTCTCAGCCCCTTCTACCATATCAGGATCACCAATTGAATAAGGTGAGAATTGTGCTCTTTTGTAAAATATATTTTTTCCCTTATATCTAGTGTCCTTTTGATTGTACTGCTTGTTGGGAACTAGACTTGTACTTTCTGCTCCACCTGCTATGACAATATTCCTCTGACCGGATCTTATTAAATTTCCTGCTAAATTTATAGCTTTCAGTCCGGAACCACACTGAAAGTCTACAGTTGTACCAACTGTATCAAAGGGCATACCTGCTTCTAGTAAGCTGAGTCTTGCAAGATTACCACCCGGTCCAACAGCATTTCCAAGAATAATTTCCTCTATGGAATCTTTCTGGAGAGCATACTTATGTATGAGTCTGCGAATTAAGAAAGCTGCTAGTTTTTCAGGAAGAAAATCTCTTAAACATCCGTTAGTTTTGCCTATTGGAGTTCTAAGTCCTCCTATTATATAAACCTTTTTACACCTTAAATTGTTTTTTTCAGTATTAATCTTTCCTCAACTCCTTATTCAATCTTGAAGGCATAAATGTAATAATTACTGCTTTCAAGAAATCCTCATTAAAAATGGAATATACACAATTATAAATGCCTTTTTATTCAAATCTTAAAATAATTTTTCAAATTTTATATGTATAAATGGTAATTCAACCAAGCAATGTTGTCAACAATATATCTGTGTAAGGTTAACAATATAATATTTTTACATAGCTACTTTTAATGCTTTACATATATCTAACAAATTTTCAATTGTTCATTGTAGCTTATAAAATACTTTATTCTATCCTTCTTCTATACTTGTCACTTCATAACCTGCATCTTTAACAGCAGCTTCTATGTCAGAATTATTTATCTCTTGTAAACATTTTACCACTGCAGTTTTGCTATTTAAATCAACTTTAACACTTGAAATTCCATCTACTGATTCTAAAGCTGATTTAACATGATCGACACAGTGGCTGCAACTCATTCCTTCAACATGCACAATCTTTTTTATTTTGCTTTTAAAAAACATATTTAGTACCACCTTTCTTATATATATATTTTTTACACCAGAATGATTACACATAAGATTACAGTTTATGTACAAAATAAACAAATTGGGTATATAAAAAATAATTAGTTTATTTTTTATATACCCAAAATTATTAAGCATAAATTTAATTATATATTTTTGTAGGTTTATCATCCAAATCTACTTTTTCGATATTTTCTGTGTTGGGATTCACAAGAGCCACAGCTTTTTCCCTACTTAAAGTTACCATAATATTTCCATTAGCTTTATCTATAGTAACGTCAGTAGGATATCTACCTACTCTTATTTTTTTTATACTTTTAAAACTTCTCATATCCACTACACTTAAAGTATCCTCTCCTGTATTTGCCACATAACAATACGTTCCATCATAAGATATACAAAAGTTCTTAGGTTTCCTTCCCACAGCTATAGATTGAAGTACGGTGTAATTTTGAAAATCTATTAAAGACATATCATTGCTCTCTTTATTGGCTACAAGTGCGTATTTTTTATCTGGAGTAAATGAAATTTTTGAAGGATGTTTGCCTACCTCCAATTTTTTTAAAAGCTTATCATCCTTAATCTGATAAAATAACAAAAATCCTGTATCATCCTCATCTTTAGAATTTAAGGTAACTACTACCAGAATTTTACCATCCGGTGAAATTTGAATGTCCTCTGGTTTACCCTCCACGTTAATTTTACTTATAATTTGATTTGTAACCGTGTCAATCTTACATATGGTTTTATCTCCTGTAATTACAAAATAATAGGATCTGTATTCTTCCAAATCTTTAGCCATAGAATTTGACTTATACTGCATTATTATAAATCCGCTGCTTAAAAAAAGTACTACTAAAAATAAAATAAAAAAAACTTTAAACCATCTCTGATGAGTCATAGGCACCACCTCATATATGTTTTCTCTATTTTATTTTGCACCTTTTTTACCATATATATTCTTATTTATAACAAATTTTCAATTTTTAATATATTCATTGATATATTTCTACCGTAGTTTTAAGTCCAACATATTTTTTTAGTATATCCATATCTTTGTTGGATAGAGCAATACATCCATAAGTCCAGTCGTATTTAGAGCCACCACCATGTATTCCTATTTCTCCCCCAAGTGAAGTATGCCAGGGCGGCTGTTCTTTATTATTTATAGCCCATTCTATTCTGTCATAATTAATTTTACCTATGACTTTCTTATCTAAAGCTTCTTTAGCATCGTCTATATTTGGATAACTTATTCCAAAAAAATAATCATATTTACTTTTAGGATTTATATAACATATATAATAGGTTCCTTCTGGAGTTTTTAAATCCCCTTCTTTTTCTTTTTTACCTGAGGGGACTCTTCCAAGTCCAACTTTAAACCTTCCAATTAATTCATTGTTTCCATATAATTCCATTATCCTTTTTCCCTTATAAATTTTTATTGAAGTTTTTTCCGGTTTTTGCTTTGGAGCTTCAAAAAACAACTTTCCTTTTTGCGCCTGTATGTCCTTTTCGGTTACATTATTTTTAGCTGAAATATTTTTAAATTCATTTTGCCTAATATATCTTTTTATAGATAACCCAGAAATAGTTGCTATTATAGCTGTGCCAAAAACAAGAAATAACAATGGGAAAATTATGTGCTTCTTTTTCATAATCATCACTTACCTTTTGTAGTATTTTTATTATATTTTACATTAATTTATCAATCTATGCCAATTATACTCTTAATCCATTCTATTACATTTTTATTTTTCTTGTCCATTTTCTTATATTGCTTCACTCTTTGATTATATATTTTAAACTTATCGTTATAATTTTTCATGTCTACATTATATTGTTCAAGTTGAGTATTATATGCTATAACTGTATTATTCCACTTACTGGTTTCTCCTTGAGACTTTGTAGAATCTACCTGACTCTTCAATTTTTCTAAACTATTTTGCTCTTTTTGGAGGTTATTTTTCAAATTTTGAACTTCATTTTGGCTCTGCTGAATACTTAAATACATTTCTTTAGTTGTACTATTACTGGCAGAATACTCCCTGCCAGACCTTATGTCTACAAATGCCGCTACGCAAACAATTAAAAGTATTATAATTATGATAGAAATTTCAAGCAAAATAGATTTTAGCTTTAATTTTAGTTTTTCCACAGCTATCCTCTCCTACCTTAAAATAGAAAAATACTATTAAGTATATAATACACCGTACATATTATAATATTATTGGTAAGTCAGAGAATATGCTAAAAAGCTGAAGACAAAATCTCTTCGTCTTCAGCTTTTTACTACAGATATTCATTACAAGATTTAACTATATCATCTACTATTGTTTCAAGATTCAGTATATTGTGAACTGAAAAATCGCAATATGCTTTATAGATATCATATCTTTCATTATAAATCTTTTCTATTTCATTAATTCCTTTCTTTAAAAGAGGCCTCCCTGATATATCAACATCAGAAATTATATTCTCTAAAGGTCTATCTATAAAAACTACAATTCCGTTCTTTTTCAAATTTTCTATATTGCACTTCTTTTTTATTACCCCACCTCCTGTAGCTATTATAATATTTTTTTCTACACTTACTTTCTCTACTGCCTTTGATTCTAATTTTCTAAAACATTCTTCACCGTTTTTAAAGATATCTGGAATACTACATCCGTTTTCTGATTCTATATAATCATCTAAATCTATACATTTTCTATTTAATCTAGAGGCTAAAAGATTGCCTAAAGTAGTTTTTCCTGATCCAGGCATACCTATAAGAACTATGTTTTTAGTCTCTGTCTCCATAATTATATTCCTCCCTATTTGTTGTACTCTATTTTAACTAATTCATCATATATTTCATTTATAGTTTCTAAAGATATATTCTTTTTATGCCAAATTTCTTCTGCTGCCACAGCCTGTGCTACAAGCATATATAGTCCGTTTGCAATTTTAAGTCCCATTTCTTTCCCCATCTTTAAAAAAAGTGTATATTCAGGATTATATATTAAATCTACAGCTGTATTAAATTTGGCCAATATCTTTTTATTTACAGGACAATTATTTAAATTAGGGTACATACCGCAGGGAGTACAGTTCACTATTATATCTCCACTTTTTATTTCTCTGAATTTTTCATAAGAAATAACTTCAAAATCACTTTGCTTAATTTTTTCAGGATATCTGCTCACATAGATAATATTTGAGGCACCTTCATCTAAAACATACCTGACTACAGCTTTAGATGCTCCTCCTGTGCCAAGTATCACTACATTTTTATTTAATACATCTATATAATTCTTTTTTAGAGTAAGACCAAAGCCATAGTAATCTGTATTATATCCTTTTAAACTATTTTCCCTAAATTCTATAGTATTTATAGCACCTATATTCCTTGCTTCTTCTGATATATCATCCATATAGTTCATAACGGCAATTTTGTAAGGTATGGTTACATTTATTCCCTTGCATCCTAAAACTTTAAAAGCCTCCATACTTTTACCTAAGTTCTGAGGTTCTATTTCGAATAAATTATATTCTCCATTTATGCCCAATTTTTCTAAAACCAATTTGTGTATTACAGCTGAATAACTGTGTGATAACTTTTCCCCTATAAGTCCCTGCAAGTTGCTCATATGAATCGCCTCCTATTTATTTACTATCTAAAAACAATCTCCTTTGTAATTCCCCAAAAGTTTAAAATATCCGCTTTCTTCTTCTATACCCTTTAAAGCATACCTAGTATCTTTATCCATAACATTTCCATTAAAATCAATATAAAAGAAGTACTGCCAGGATTTGTTTATTATAGGTCTTGATTCTATTTTAGTCATATTCAAATTATTTTCATGAAAATATTTCAAAACATTATAAAGAGTTCCTGGTTCATGAGGCAAAGTAATTAATATACTTATCTTGTCACATTGTTTATCATTTTTTATATTTTTTCCTATTATTATAAATCTAGTGTAATTATTGCTATTATAATTTATATTTTTTTCTATTATATCAAGTCCATAAAGCTTTGCTGCATTTTTGCTTGCTATAGCAGCTTTACTTTTAACATTTTGCTCACTTATATATTTAGCACTTCTAGCCGTATTAAAATAAGGATTTAGCTTCCAATTTTTATGTTTTTGCAAAAATTTACTACTCTGCATAAATGCTTGACTGTGAGAATAAACTTCTTTTATATCGCAAATAGACGCTCCTTTTACTCCCAATAAGTTATGATTTACTTCAATACATTTTTCTCCAACTATATAAAAATCATATTTTCCTATAAGATCATAAACCTGTGGAATGCCTCCTGTAGAAGAATTTTCAATAGGAAGAACACCATACTTTATAGTCCCATTTTTTAGAGCTTCAAATACATCTTTAAAGCTTTCAAAGTTTAATGCTTCTGATTTATTTCCAAAATACTCTAACAGTGCTTCATGACTGAAAGATGCCGGTACTCCTTGAAATCCAATTTTAAATGCATCACTATTTTGCCCTTTAGACTTAATTTCACTACTTTTAGAAGATTGTTTGAATTCTCTTTTTTGTATGCTTCTGCTTATTTCCATAACATTCTTCAAAAAGGTTTTAGTTTCATCTTTTATAGATTTATCTTTAAGATTTTTCAAGTTAACCTTTATTACCTCTTCTTCTCTTGATTTATCAAGTATATCCATAGAATTTTCCATTTTATATTCTGCCACTTTGCGAGATACTTTTGCCCTCTTTTCAAAAAGTTCAATCATTTCTTTATCTATTTCATTTATTTGATTTCTTAAATACTCTAAATCTTCCAAAATATCACCTCCTGAAGTAATTTAATCTTCCATCAAATTGAGCAGTGAAAGTGCTGCAGCTGCTTCTATTACTGGCACTGCTCTAGGTACAATGCAGGGATCATGTCTTCCCTTTATCTCTAAATGTGCATTTTCTCCTTTTTCAACATCTACAGTTTTTTGAGTTTTTGATATAGATGGAGTAGGTTTTATACAAGTTCTAAATATAAGCGGCATTCCATCTGTAATTCCTCCCAAAATTCCTCCATTATTATTAGTGTAGGTTTTTATATCATTATTGTCTGATATAAAATATTCATCATTTGCTTCAGAACCCTTCATTTTTGATATATCAAAACCTTCTCCAAATTCTACCCCTTTTACTGCGGGTATAGAAAATAAAAGCCCCGAAATAGTACTTTCTACGGAATCAAAGAAAGGATCTCCTATGCCTGGTGGCAAATTTATAACTCCAGTTTCTACAATTCCTCCTAATGAGTCTCCTTCTTCTTTTACCTTTAAAATGTTCTGCTGCATTTTTTCACCACAGTTTTCATCTAAAACTGGAAATTTACTTTCAGAAAGTTTTTCTAAACTACTTTTTTCTATAGAAGTGAATTTAAAGGATTTTGGTTCTTCAATTGTACCTATACTCTTTATATGGCTGCCTATAAATATACCTTTTTCCTCTAATATCTTTCTACATAAAGCCCCTGCAAAAACTATAGGTGCTGTAAGTCTGCCTGAAAAATGTCCACCGCCTCTGTAATCATTAAATCCTCTATATTTTATTCTTCCCGTAAAATCAGCATGGCCAGGTCTTAAAAGAGAAGCTGTTTTTTCATAGTCTTTAGAATGAGTATTGCTGTTTTGTATCACTGCACAAAGAGGAGTTCCCGTGGCTCTTCCATTAAAATATCCACTTAAAATTTCAAATTCATCCTGCTCTTTTCTAGGAGTAGAAAGTTTACTAAAGCCTGGTGCTCTCCTTTTCATCTGATTTCTTATGTACTCTAAATCAATTTCTGTTCCAGCCTTTAGTCCATCTATTACAATACCTATAGCTTTTCCATGAGATTCTCCAAAAATTGATAGTTTTATCTTATTCCCCCACATTCCACTCATCTATATTACCTCCCAATTGTATAAAATCTTGCCAGAAACCAGGATATGATTTTTTAACATATTCAGCTTCTTCCATTATCATAGGATTTACACATTTTGAAGATATAACAGCCAGTGCCATTGCTATTCTGTGATCTCTCCAACTTGTAACTTTTCCTCCCTTGAGTCTTTCCTTACCATTTATAATAAGTCCATCTTCTCTTTCTTTTACATCTGCCCCAAGTTTATTTAATTCCGTAGATATAGCCTTAAGTCTATCTGATTCTTTGATTCTAAGTCTAGCTGCATTTGTAATTTCAGTGGTACCACTGCTTACAGATGCCAGTGCCGCAAGTACTGGTACTAAGTCAGGACACTGAGAAGCATCTATGTGCATTCCATGAGTTTTAGAAGGATTAACTTTTAAAGTATCACCTTTTTCTTCAATTTCAACTCCCATATCTTTTAATATCCTTATTACAACCTTATCTCCCTGAAGAGAATTCATATTAAGACTAGAGCATATAATTCCATCTCCAAGAGCTCCTGCCGTCATCCAGAAAGCGGCCTGAGAAAAGTCTCCTTCTATATTACAGTTATTTTTTTTATAGGTCTGATTTCCCTTAATTAAAAATTCTCTATAGTCTTTTTTATCCACATAAACTTCAAATTTTTTTAGCATATCCAGCGTAATATCTACATAAGATTTAGATTCAAGTTCTGTGGTCACTACTATTTTTGAATTTCCACCTAAAAGAGGCAGCGCAAACAAAAGGCCACTTATAAATTGGGAACTTATATTTCCCTTTACCCTGTATTCCCCAGGCTTTAGCTTTCCATTTATAGTTAAAGGCAATTTACCTTTAAAATTACTATAAAAAATTTTTTGCCTGTCAAATATATCATAGTAAACATCTAGAGGTCTTTCTACTAATTTATCTTCTCCCGTAAAAGTCACCTTTTCTCCTAAAGTAGCAGCTATAGGTATTAAAAATCTAATAGTAGAACCAGATTTAAAGCAGTGTATATTTGAATTTTTCATTCTAATAACAGAACTACCTGTTACATTTAAAGTATGCTTATCTCTTTTAATATCTACCCCCAAAGCTTTTAGAGCACTACAAGTAGCTTCTATATCTTCTGAAAAATCCACATTTTTTATATTGCTTTCCCCTTGAGCTAAAGCAGCACATATGAGTGCTCTATGGCATACACTTTTAGAAGGAGGAACTTGTATTTTCCCTTTAAGTTTGGTAGGTTTTATAGATACATATTTCATAAACTGCTCCCTTTCTATTTATTTGATTAGATTTTCAGGAAATAAAAAATTAGCTGCTTCAGACAATTTAGTATTTCTTATCCTGCTCTTTCCTGCTTCTTCAACCATTATTAAATTAATTTCATTTTTATCTGAAGATTTTTTATCCAGTGCTATGGTGTCTACTAAAACATTTTTATCCACACCCTGTATATAAACTGGAAGCCCATACTTTTTTAAAATATCTACCATATAAGAATAAGTACCTTCTTTAGTAATAGAAAGTTCTTCCGTTCTTCCTGTTATATATGCCATACCAATAGAAACTGCTTCTCCATGACTATATTTACTGTAATTATAATATCTTTCAACGGCATGCCCCAAGGTGTGTCCAAAATTTAGCAGCATCCTATTTCCTAAATCTTTTTCATCTTCTTCTACCAGTTGCTTTTTTATACTGCAGCATTTATATATTATATTTTCTATATTGTTCAAAGCTTCTTCTTTGCTTTTATAGGAATTTAGATCTTCTAAAATAGTTTTATCCTTTATAAAACCATACTTTATAACTTCAGCCATTCCATCACTAAAAAATCTATCACTTAAAGTTTTAAGTACCTCTGGATCTATAAATACAGCATCCGGGTGATAAAAATTTCCCACTAGATTTTTTCCCCAAGGAAGATCCACAGCTACCTTCCCACCTATACTGCTGTCTACTTGTGCCAAAAGTGATGTTGGTATTTGAACATAACTTATCCCTCTCAAATAAGTAGCTGCCGCAAAACCTGATAAATCTCCAACTACTCCTCCTCCAAGAGAAACTATTACATCCTTTCTCTTTATCTTCAATTCACACAAATTTTCATATATTTCCTTTAGCATATCCAAACTTTTGCTTTTTTCTCCCGGTTCTATAGATATGACATTTACTTTAAATCCGTTATCCAAAAAAGATTGCTTCAATTCTTGAATATATAATCGTTCAACATTTTTATCCGTAATTACAACTAAAGTTCTTCCCTCATAAACTTGGCGTAACTTTTTTCCTATGGAAGTTAAAATTCCTCTTTCCATATAAATTTTATATTGTTTCTTCTTAAGATTTATATTTATAGAAATTGTATTCACCAAAATCACCATCCTTATCTTTTAACTAATTCTCTTCTACTGGAGGATGCTTTTTCAAAAATATTTTTTATAGAATCTACATCTTTAGATATTATAGCTTTTTTTAATAAATTAATACTTTCTTCAAACTTTTCTATTTCTTCCACTAACATATCCGAATTCATAGTAAATAGTTCAGCCCACAGTGAAGTGTTAATTTGGGCTACTCTAGTTGCATCCCTAAAGCTTCCACCTGTAAATGACTTTATGTTTTCTTCATTCTGATCCTGTGAATTCATAAGAGATACAGCTATAACATGAGGAAGTTGACTTGTAAAAGTAATTACTCTATCGTGCCTTTCGGGACTTATACAAGTTACATTGCTGCACCCTATTTTTTTAGCCATTTTACCTATTAATTCAATACCTCTAGAGCTATTTTTAGCTGTAGGAGTTATTATATAATTTGCATCTTTAAAAATATCTTTGGAAGCTCCCGCAATACCTTTAAATTCATTTCCTGCCATAGGATGTCCTGGTACAAATTCCAAGTGCTGTGGCAAGAATGAATTTATTTCACTCACCACACACTGTTTTATACCTGAAGTATCCGTTATAATAGCTCCATTTTTTAAATATTTAAAGTTGTCCTTTACAAATTTAACCGTATCTTTAGGATAAAGGGCAATTATTATAAGATCAATTTCTTTTAAAAAACTTCCACCATTTTCATAGGCTCTATCTATAATTCCCATATTCAAGGCACTTTCAAGTGCCTTTTTATCATTATCTATTCCAATAATCTGCTCAGTATTTAGTGGCCTTAGGGCCATGGCATAAGACCCGCCAATAAGCCCCATTCCTACAATTGCTATATTAAGTTTAAAATCAGAATCGTCCAATCCATATTCCCCCTGTCTTAAAATTTTTATACATTTGCAGTATCATATGCTTTATGAATTCTTTTTCCTGGAATTTTGCTTATATCGTTCATCAGCTGTTCAAATACTTTTGGTTTTATGGATTGCTGTCCATCACATTTTGCATTAGCAGGATCATTGTGTACTTCTATCATAAGTCCATCAGCCCCTACTGCCACTGCTGCCTTAGCTAATGGCTCTACCATCCACCAAAGTCCTGCAGCATGACTTGGATCCACTATTACTGGAAGGTGACTCAATCTTTTTATGGCAGGAATAGCACTTAAGTCCAAAGTATTTCTTGTATAAGTTTCAAAAGTCCTTATTCCTCTTTCACAAAGTATTACATTTTCATTTCCTTCAGACATTATATATTCTGCAGACATCAAAAGCTCCTGAATAGTAGCAGAAAGTCCTCTCTTTAAAAGAATTGGCTTATTTGTTTTACCTAACTGTTTTAAAAGTTCGAAATTTTGCATATTTCTTGCTCCTACCTGTATCACATCCACATCCTCCACAAATTTGTCTATCATATCCGCAGACATAATCTCAGTTACTATAGGCAGCCCTGTTTCCTGCTTTGCTATTTTTAAAAGCTCTAATCCTCTAGCTCTGAGACCTTGGAAGCTGTAAGGTGATGTTCTTGGTTTAAATGCCCCACCTCTTAAAAATTTAGCGCCACTTTTTTTTACATCTTGTGCAATTTTTACAATTTGGTCTTCACTTTCAACAGAACAGGGTCCTGCTATAACAGCCAGCTCATCCCCACCTATAGAAGCATTTTTTACTTTTATTACAGTGTCATCCGGATGAAATAGCCTATTGGACAGTTTGTACGGCTGCTGTACCTTCTCAACATTTTCCACAAATTCATTAGCTCTTATTTTATCTGCATCCACTTTTGTAGTATCTCCAACAAGTCCTAATATAGAACATTCTTTTCCGTTTATTACATTCACTGTTACCTCATTCTCACTTTCAATTTTTTGTTTAAGCATATTTATCTCTTCCTGTGTGGTTTGTGGTCTCATAATAACTATCAATTTTTAGTACCTCCTAAAATTTTATATTATTAACTTCTACGCTAGCTTTAGAAGTTATTTACCTTGAAATTTTAATTAATGATATAAAAAAGGCAGGGCTCCTAATGAGCTCTGCCTAAATTAATCAAATACATTTTGTGTACGTAAAATTATTCAATCATGTATCTACAATTATATTACTCATTAGAAAAGGATTCAATTTTTTTGGGAAGCAAAAGTAACTAGCGCTAAAATAAAAATAGCCCCAGCTAAAAGTAAAGTTAAAATAATATTTTTCACTTATTGCTTCTATTTCCTTTCTAATGATGTTTTTCATTGAATTTACCCTCCATTGCAAATAATGCCACTAATTTTATAAATTAATTCTTAATCTATTTGTTCTCAATTATAACATGTTTATTCTTTATGTCAACAGTAAGTTTCCAATTTTATTTATTTTTATGATTGAATTGTGATAATGTCTTAGTATACCGCATTTGATTATGTCCCAAATAAATAAGTTTATAGTATAATAAAACCTCATGACTAAGAAGTGAGGTGGACAAAATCAGAAAGGTAGTTTTAACAATGAATGAGAATGCAAAATATAACATAATCAAGAAATTAGTAGAGAGCAATGGTAACAAGCAAAGAGCTGCTGTACAGATTAACTGTACTGTTAGGCACATTAACAGAATGATTAAAGGGTATAAAGAGCAGGGAAAAGCCTTTTTTATACATGGAAATCGTGGTAAAAAACCTGTCCATGCTTTAGATAATTCTACAAAACAGACTATTGTTGACTTATATCGAACAAAATATGAAGGCACCAATTTAACTCATTTTTCAGAACTCTTAAAAGAATTTGAAGGAATCAAAGTTTCATCAAACACTATACGTTCCATCCTTTTGCAGGAATTCATCCTGTCTCCTAAGGCAAAACGTTCTTCTAAGAAGGCTCTATACACTAAACTTAAAGATATGCAAAAATCTACAAAGTCAAAAAAGCAGGCTAGTGTTATTCAAAGTTCTATTCTTGCTATCGAAGATGCTCATCCTAGGCGTCCGAGATGTGCCTACTTTGGAGAAATGCTTCAGATGGATGCTTCTCTTCATCCTTGGTTTGGTGGAGAAAAAAGTCAGCTTCATATAGCTGTAGATGATGCCACAGGTGCTATTGTAGGTGCTTATTTCGATGTTCAAGAAACGCTAAATGGATATTACCATGTACTTGAGCAAATATTGAAAACCTATGGTATTCCTTATATGTTTTACACCGATAGGCGTACAGTTTTTGAGTATAAACAAAAGAAATCCCCTTCTATCGAAGAGGACACTTTTACCCAATTCGGTTATGCCTGCAAGCAGTTAGGAATTGAGATTAAAACCAGCAGCATTCCACAAGCCAAGGGGCGTGTGGAACGAATGTTTCAAACACTGCAATCACGACTTCCTATCGAATTGCGTTTAGCTGGTATAAGCACGATTGAGCAGGCAAATGAATTTTTAAACTCCTACATAAAAAAATTCAATGCTCGATTTGCTTTACCTGTTGATAATATCAAATCTGTATTCGAAACGCAACCTGATATTGAGAAAATCAATTTAATTCTTGGTGTACTTGCTAGTAGGAAAGTAGACAATGGGAGTTGTGTAAAATACAATAAAGGATATTATCTTCCAGTAGATGCTAATGGTCACCCAGTATATTACCATAAAGGTACCTGCGGTATAGTAATAAAGGCATTTAACAATGATCTATATTTTTGTGCAAACGAAAAAGTTTATGCACTTGAATTGCTTCCGGATCATGTTCCTTCATCAAAAAATTTTGATCTTGCGAAGACCTCAAAAACTCCAAAGAAACACTATATACCGCCGATGAGTCACCCATGGAAGCAGGCTTCATTTGAACATTATTGCAATAAGCAGGCTCATAGACAAAAAGAAAACATAGCTTAAAGAACTAAAAAGCCCTTTTACTTAAAAAACTTTAAGTTGATGGATGTGTTTGCTATACCTAAAAATAATGTTATAAGCGTAACAAAGCACCAGCTATTGCTGGTGCTAATAATTAAAACTTTTTGGGACATTTTCAAAATTAGTTGACACAGTAAGTTTCCAATTTTATTTATTTTTTATAGTATAAAATATGAAAACTTTACTAAAACTAATGGAAAATTATTTTAAACCATAGTATAATTAAATTAAACATTTTTTTAACATTATTAAAAATAAGTATATTATATAAAATTTATATGAATTTAAAATGTTATTTTTAAATATACTATAATTTCAGGAGGAAAGAGCATGAACACGTCCAAAAAACTGATCTTTGCTTTTTTTATGTCAGCATCTCTTATGAATAGTAAGGGCTTGGTAAGTACTGTATATGCCGCTGATGTACCAAATATGAGCAGTAGCGCTTATACTGCTGTTGGAAATATATTTGCAAAATCAGGATACACCGGGCAATGTACCTGGTTTACTTATGGAAGAGTACTTGAAAAATTAGGAATTGCACTACCATCACAATTTTACGGTAATGCAGTGGATTGGTGGTATGCAAATGCCAGTTCAAACGTATACCCTTATGGATTGGAACCTAAAGCAAATTCCATAATTGTATGGGGTGGAGGTCCACATGGGTACGGTCACGTTGGTTTTGTAGAAGAAGTAAGCGGAAATACCGTATATTTTAACGAAGGCAACTTCAATATAAGAGGCAACTATGATGGAAGTGAAAAAACGCTTTCAAAAGAAGCTATAAAAAATAGAGGAAATTTATATCTTAAAGGATATATATATGTAGGAGATGGCAGGAAATCCATTCCAGCTAATAATCCCTCACCTAGTAGTCACAGTAATTCAAATTCAACTCCTGTTACTAATATTTCTAAAACAGGAATTGTTAATATTTCAAATAGCAGTTCCACATTGAATGTAAGAAATGGGGCGGCTACATCCTTTAGCGTTATAGGAGGATTAAAGAAAGGTCAATCCGTTTCTATAGTAGGATCAGTTGGAAGTTGGTACAAAATTAAATATAATTCTTCTTACGGATATGTGAGTTCTTCTTTTATAAACGCAAGTTCACAATCTAGTACTAGTAGTCATCCTTCTTCTAATTCGGAAGCACAATATTTATCTCCAGCTTCTGCAAAATCAGGTTATGTCAAGCTTAATGACAGTGGATCATCTTTAAACTTAAGAACATCTCCTGGAGGTTCTGTAATAGGCTCACTTGCTAATGGTACCGCTGTAAATATACTAGGAACTAGCGGAAGCTGGTATAAGGTAACTGCAAACGGAAAATCAGGATATGTTTCTTCTAGCTACATAAGCAATTCACAGTCCATAGTAACAACTGCTGCAAAAGTTCAGTCTACAACTTTGAAAACTGGTACTGTAACATTAAGTAATAAGTCTTCGGTATTAAACTTACGAAATAATCCCTGGACTGGTCGTATTATATCCACTCTATCTTCTGGAACCAAAGTAACCATAACAGGCACGGATGGACGTTGGTATAAAGTAACTGTTGGTTCTTTAACAGGATATGTTCATTCAGATTACATAAAATAAATAAAAAATAATATTGTGTAGAAATTTCTACACAATATTATTTTTTATTGCCAAAAAACATTACTTTTCTTTATTTATCTTCATTTTCATTTTAATATTTAATTTATCCATTAAATATTTTTTATTTGTTCCATCATCAGGAAAAATAACATAGCTGCATTTAAGATCGTATTCTCTATACTTTTCATTCATAATTTTTATTTTATTGTAAATATGTTCCATTTCATGAACAATTGAAACAATTTTTCTATAATTGCAGTCTGGAACTACACTTATAAAAGTAGATAATCCATATTTTTCAAATAAATCTGGTACCTTAAAAAGACTTCTCAACTTTTCATAAACTAAATCAAGTAAAATAAGGTAACTATCCTTTACTTCTATTTTCTCATCTTGTTCTGTATAATATTTTTTTATTAAGCTTACCATGATAATTGAAAGCTTTTTATTTTGTGCCCCACATTTTTCAATTTGTCTGGCAATATACTCTTGAAAATTCAAATATACTATTTCTTCTGGTCTATCTGAATTTCTAGTAGATTTTATGAGTTTCGTTATTCTTTTAACTAAATTTTTACTATTGAAAGGTTTTAATATATACTCTGAAGTACCTTCTTTTATACCTTTTATAAATGCTTCTCTAGAATTTAATTTTGTAAGTATCATTACAGGAATGTTTAATTTTTTAGCCTTTATCTTTTTAAGTACTTCAAATCCATCTTCAGTGCTTAATCCCACCTCAAGTATTATCAAATTTATTTCTTCCTTTTTATCATATAACCTATTAAAGAACTCAAAGGAATTTCCACATTCATATACCCCAATACCCGCATCTTCTAATACACGTCTCACCCTATATCTTACATATATCATATCATCTAATATTATAACTTTGTTCATAATTATTCATCCTATAACATCAATATTTTAACCATCCCTTTTACTAAAATTAATTTTTTCCATATTCTATTTATCGTCCACTACTACTATTATTTTATATGTATATTACACTAAAGGTTCATTTCTCATATCATTCCACCGTCTACGGTTATTATCTGTCCTGTTATATATGCGGATGAATCGCCTGCCAAAAAGCATACAGTTTTGGCTATGTCTTCACATTGTCCAAATTTGCCCATAGGTATATCTTCCATTAAGTTTTTCTTCTCATCTTCTTTTAACCAGGAGTTCATTTCCGTATCAATTACCCCTGGTGCAACTGCATTTACCCTTATGTTCGAAGGTGCCATTTCCTTCGCAATAGATTTTGTAAAAAGATTTATAGCTCCTTTAGATGCAGAATAAATGGATTCACAAGCAGCACCTACATTTCCCCACATAGAAGAAATATTTATTATGGATCCTGATTTTTTAGAAATCATATGTTTTAATACAGAGTGCGTACAATTAAGTACTCCCTTTAAATTCACATCTATAATAGAATTCCACTCATCTTCTTTCATATCTATAAAAAGTCCTATTTTAGAAATTCCTGCATTATTAACAAGTATATCTACTCTTCCCATTTTACTTAAGGTACCTTGTACCATCCTTTCAGCATTACTATATAAACTAACATCTCCTTGTACTACCATTCCTACGGAACCAGCTTGTTTTACCATATCTAAAGTTTGATAAGCCCCTTTTTCATCTTTTTTATAATTTATTACTACATTTGCACCGCATTTTGCTAAATTTACAGCAACACTTCTTCCTATTCCTCTGGAAGCTCCTGTTACTATTGCTACTTTCCCGCCTAAATTTTCCATATAAATTTCACACTTCCTATATTAACATAAAATTTACTTTTCAATTAATATTATACATTAAATTTACTTAAAATGTGAAGAAGCTCCTCAGATCCACTTGCATTTCTCATAGTATACAAAGATATTGCCCTATTTTCATTTGCTATTTCATCTATATTCTCTGATATATCTGCAGATGCCTTAGTTCCATTATTTGACGAGTCTACTATAATACACATTATTTTAGTTATTACTAAAAAAGATTCATCTATATTTTCCATAAGCCCACAAAACTTTTTTAATACAGATTCAAATCTCAATCCATCCTTTTCATAATCTTTGCTTATGTCCACCATTTTTCTGTAATCCGACAAAATATTTTCCTCTAAAATTTTCAATATACTCTCCGCTGATAGGGCTAGTTTCTCTACAGATTTTAAAGCATTTTTTACATTTAATTGTATATTACCTACCATATCAGAAGATTGCATAGCTAATTTTCTTACCTCTTCTGCCACCACCATAAATCCCATGCCATATTCACCAGCCCTTGCAGCTTCTATATTGGCATTTAATGCTAATATATTTGTTCTATTTGATATAGTTTTTATTTCTTCAGCCATTATAGAAATATTTTTTACTACTTTCACATTTTCCAGTGCATCTCTTAATTCATCACTATACTGTGTATAATAATTTTCAAAGTCATGTTTTGAGCTTTCCGTATTTTTTTTAATATTTAAAGCCCTTTCCCTTATGTTTTTTGCAAGATCCAGACCTTGATTTGCCTCTTTTGCTGAGTTTTTTATTTCATACTTTACATTTGATATCTTTTGGTTAACTTCTTCTATAGAAGATAAGTTTTCCTGCATATTAGAACATATTTGTGAAGATTCATCTGAAACCAATTTTATTTCCGAATGGGATTTTTCAAACATTTTATTTACATTATCCGCAGCTTCCAAAGCTTCTCCACTTTTTAGTTTTACTTGTTCTATAATATACTCTATTTCATTCATTGCATAGTTTAATGCTGAAGCCGTATCTCCAAATTCATCTCTTTTGTCAATTTGTATTCTGTAGTTTAAATTAAACTTTGATAACTCCAGGGCATACTTTCTTATTTTATGCAGTGGTTTTTTTATAGTCCCAGCTATAAATAACCCTATAAAGAATCCTATCATAATAAATAGAACAGTTATCATAATTATTTTGTATTTTAACATATTTACTTCACTAAATATTTCACTCTTATCTATAGTAAGCCCCAATGACCAATTTGAATCAGCTATTGGTGCATAGGCCATAAACATATCTTCATTATCTTTTTTATAGTATCCCGAGCCACTTTTACCCATTATCATATTTCTTTCTAAAATCGCCAGTTCATTTAAAGAATGATCTTTTTTTTCATCTTCTATAGTATTATCTTTATTTAGCACCAGTTTCAAATCCTTATGTGCTACCTTAACCCCTTCCTTATTTATTATAAAGCAGTATCCGCTTTTACCCAGCTTTTCATTTTGAACTAATTTATTTAAACTTTCCATACTTACATTTGAAAATAATACTCCTACAATTTTTTCATAAGAATCTTTTATTGGAACTGCCACCGCCATTATCTGCTGCCCATCTGTATTCATCACTGGATCTGAAATCGATATTTTCCCACTTAACGCATTTTTAAGGTAATAATTCTTGGTATCCTCTAAATTAGCTCTAGTCTTTTCACCAGTTTGCATATAAATCATACCACTTGAATCCATCACATTTAAGTTCACATATCCTAATTGTTTTGCTCTCATCTTAAGAAGAGATATCTGCATTGAAGTATTCATTGATTTTATAATGTCATTTGATGCTAACTCTTCAATTGCTTTAACGTCCTGTTTTAAAGTCGCATCTATGAGTTTAGAAGATTCTACTGCCCTACTTTCAAGCGAAGATTTTATACTATCTTCCATAGCTCTATAAGCACTGTAATAAGATGTCAATCCTAATATACTGCATATGAATATTATAAGTATTCCAATCTCACAAACTATTTTTACTCCCACACTATTAAAAAAAGATAGATTAAACTTTTTCTCCTTACCAAAAGATAACTTTGAGATGTTTAAATGTAGTTTTTTTAACATAAAATTCCTCCAACATATAAATTTGCATCAATTATATGTTTTATTTTAATATGGTATTTTTAAGTTAATGTTAAATAAAACTTTTTTTAACATCAACTTAACTTATGACATTCATTAAGTGAAATTTGCAATAATATATTTGAATTGGCTTTTTTAATATGATATAATTGTGATAATTTAAAAGGGTCGGATGAAAATAATGGGATTAAACTTTTAAACCGTTATTAGACGAACCTCTGGAGAGACTCTTATGAGCACCGAAGGGGAAAGCCAAAGTTGGGTGAAACTCTCAGGTACAAGGGACAGAGGATTTTATACAAAATAATAATTATTGAGTAAATTAATAGTTATTGTTTAAAATCTTATTTTCCAGAGACTAATTTAATTTGGTCTTTTTTTTTATAATTGCTAATAATAGAATTAATCAATACAAACTATTTAAAGGAGATGGATTATAAAATGAAATCATTTATAACCGTGCTTGGAGAAGACAAAACAGGTATTATTTACAAGGTAACTTCCGTACTATTTGAAAATAACATAAATATTTTAGACATAAACCAAACTCTCATAGAAGGCTATTTTACAATGGTAATGCTAGTTGATTTATCAAAAATGAAAACAGATTTTGTAGAACTAAAGAATGACCTTGAAAATAAAGCTAAAGAAATAGGAGTTGTCATTAAGCTTCAACGAGAAGACATATTTACTTCTATGCACCAAATTTAAACTAAGGAGTTGAGTTAAATGATAAATACTAAAGACATTATGGAAACCATAAACATGATTGACAAAGAAAATCTAGACATAAGAACCATAACTATGGGTATCTCGCTTTTAGATTGTATAGATAGTGATGGCAAAAAAGCAAGAACTAAAATTTACGATAAAATAACTAAGCAGGCCGAAAACCTAGTAAAAACCGCCAAAGAGATTGAAACAGAATATGGTATACCCATAATACATAAAAGAGTATCCGTTACACCTATTTCACTCATAGCCCAAGCAAGTTCTGATAAAAGCTATGTAGAATATGCCAAAATTTTAGATAAAGCTACCCAAACTTTAGGTATTGACTTTATTGGAGGTTTTTCCGCACTTGTACATAAAGGTTATACTAAAGGTGACAAAATACTTATAGAGTCCATACCAGAATCCCTAGCTGTCACTGAAAAAGTCTGTTCTTCTGTAAATGTAGGAACTACAAAAGCAGGAATAAACATGGATGCAGTAAAGGACATGGGAAGAATAGTAAAGGAAACTGCCTATCTCACTAGAGAAAATGAGAGTATAGGTTGTGCAAAATTAGTAATATTTTCAAACGCAGTAGAAGATAACCCTTTCATGGCAGGAGCATTTCATGGAGTTGGAGAAGCTGATTCCATAATAAACGTAGGTGTTAGTGGTCCTGGCGTTGTAAAATGTGCTCTAGAAGAAGTTAAGGGGCAAAATTTCAATGTAGTTGCAGAAACAATAAAAAAGACAGCTTTTAAAATAACAAGAATGGGGCAATTAGTTGCTGGAGAGGCTTCAAAAATATTACACGTTCCTTTTGGTATAGTAGATTTATCACTGGCACCTACACCTGCTGTAGGAGACAGTGTTGCGCGAGTTCTTGAGGAAATGGGCCTTGAAAGCTGTGGATGTCCAGGTACTACTGCTGCTCTAGCGTTATTAAATGATGCAGTCAAAAAAGGAGGCATAATGGCAGCATCTCAAGTTGGAGGATTAAGTGGTGCATTTATACCTGTAAGTGAGGATGAAGGTATGATAAGTGCAGTAAATTCAGGTGCTCTTAACCTTGAAAAATTAGAAGCAATGACTTGTGTATGTTCTGTAGGTCTTGATATGATAGGTATACCTGGTGATACTCCTGAATCCACTATATCTGCCATAATAGCAGATGAATCTGCTATTGGAATGATTAATAATAAAACAACTGCTGTAAGAGTAATCCCTGTGTACGGAAAAAATATCGGAGATGAAGCAAATTTTGGGGGACTTCTGGGGAAAGCACCAATAATGCCTGTAAGTAAATTTTCAAGTGAAAATTTTATAGCTAGAGGTGGAAGAATTCCTGCTCCAATTCACAGCTTTAAAAATTAGATTTTCCACTTAGAAGCCTCATATGTTCCATATATTGAATGCAAATTTAAATATAGGTATAAATAAAATTAAATTTTGCTATAAACATGTTTAGAAATACAATAATACTACGATAACATATACATAGTTACTATATATTGCTATTCTAATGATTTATATGAGGTGAGATAGTATGTTGTCAAAAAAGAAATTAGTTCGAATAAGTGAATTAAAACCAGGAATGATATCAGCAAGTGATATAACCTTTGAAAATAAAATGCTGTTAGCTAAAGATATTGCAATTACGGAATCGGCTATAGAAAAGCTAAAACAAAATATTATTGTTGACGAAGTAGAAATTTATGTAGAAGATACTTCGGAAGATCCTTTAACTGCTAAAATTGAAACTGTAGAGGAACTTGAGAATACTTTTAATGAATTTTCTTATAACTTGGAAAATATATTTGATACCATTTCTAATTTAAAAGCTCCTGAAATAAAGGAAGTAAGAACTTTTTCAGAAAAAATACAGGAAGAGTTTAATTCTACAGGATTAGTTATTAAAAATATAGTATTCCATGGAAGTGGCAATGATACCATTTACAGACACAGCGTAAACGTAGCAGCCGTAAGTTTTATACTTGGAAAATGGTTGGGATTTAGCAAAAGGGATATAAATTTATTGACTTACTCAGCCGTATTACATGACTTTGGGAAAATAAAGATAAGTAAAGATATTATAAATAAAGAGGGAAATCTCACCCCAGAAGAATACAAAGTTTTCAAAACTCACCCTGCCATAGGTTATAATTTTGTAAAAGAAATCCCCTATTTAGATTCTTCAGTAAGTTATGGTGTATTAATGCATCATGAGAGAATGGATGGCTCTGGATATCCACTAGGTATTAAAGAAGATAAAATTCATAAATTTGCTAGAGTAATAGCTATTGCAGATTTGTTTGATGATTTAAGTTCCAATAGATATTGTAAAGAACTAAGTGGCCCTTTTGAAGCTTTAGAAATTATTCAACAGCAAAGTCTTGGAAAACTGGATTGTCAATATTGCACTATGTTTTTAAATCACATAGTAAATTACTATATGGGTGAAAATGTACTTTTAAATAATGAGCAATGCTGTAAAGTTATCCAGGTTAACATGAATGATTTGAAAAATCCTCTTTTACTTGATGACAGTGGATTCCTTGACTTAAAAAAAGAAAAAGATTTATATGTTAAAAAACTGGTTATTTAATAACCAGTTTTTTGCTCACTTTTTATAACATTTTGTTTTACAGTTGTATACATTTACTAATAATTAGCCTCAGTTCCATATAATAATCACTAAATCCTTGCTTTTTATATACGATATAGTATTATAGACTATGGTTTAATTACTTTTTAGCAAACCATTATTACATTATATAACATAGGAGGATATATTTATGATAAGATTTACCGATAATGATAAAATTGACTTAGATTCATTGGAAATACAGGATGTTTTAGATATTAGCACACTTCAAAAGTTCCAGGATAACTTTGCTGATAGTATGAATATTGCAAGCGTTACAGTTGACAAAAACGGGAACCCTGTAACAAAACCAAGCTCTTACACTGACTTTTGTTTAAATCTCACCCAGTCAACTTCCAAAGGAACTTCCCGCTGTGCAGAGTCACACCGTAGGGGAGGTTCAGAAGCAACAAGGCTTGGCAAACCGTATATTTATACTTGCCATGCGGGTTTGATTGATTTTGCTGCTCCTATAATAATAGAAGGTAAATCAATAGGAACAATACTTGGTGGACAAGTTGCTTATTCTAAGGTAGATGAATCAGTCGTTCGAAAAAATGCCGCAGAAATGGATATAAATGCTGATAGATATGTAGATGCATCAAACAAAGTCTATACAGTAAGTGAAAAAAGCGTAAGAGCAGCTGCTGAAGTTTTATTTATCGTGGCAAATTCACTTTCTAAAATAGGTTATGAGGCACTTTTACTTGGTGTATCTACTAAAAATTTATCTGAAAACTTTGGTCAAATTTCAGCAACTATGGAAGAATTAGCTGCTTCAGCTGTAAATGTAAGTAACAATCAACATCTTTTAAATGAGGAAATAAGCAGAGTGAAAAATATATCTATGGATATAAATTCTATATTGAATTCCATAAAAAGTATTGCAGATCAAACAAAAATGCTTGGTTTAAATGCTTCTATAGAAGCAGCTAGAGCTGGAGAAGCTGGAAAAGGATTTAGTGTAGTAGCTGCAGAAATAAGGAAACTATCTCAGGATTCTAAAGAAACTGCTTCTAAAATAACAGACCTTACTAAAAAAATACAGGAATCTGTAGATAAGGCAATAGAAACTTCTAACGCAACTTTTGAAACTACAGAACAACAGACATCTGCAATAGAAGAAGTATCTGCTAATGTTCAAGAAGTTTCCGTAGTAGCAGATACCTTAAGTAACATAGCAAATAAAAAGTAGTTAAGAATTAATAGTTAAGAATTAATAGTTATGGATGCTTTTCTTCCGCTTTTCACTATTAATTCTTAACTCAATTTTTAACTTTCAATTATTGATGTGTATAGGTTACTGGATTTTTATTTGAATCTTATGATTGCTTTTTTGAAATTTATAGCATACATCATTTCTCAACTTTTCATGAAACTTTAATGCATTACCTCCTATAGTACATACAAGAACATAACGTTCCAATTTCATGCCTCCTTTCAATGCAAATGTTTCCTATATATTTTCACCATATTTAAAATTCAAATACCTAATTTTATTTTTTGGTCAGCGCTTTACTATAGTTAAAATTAAACTTATTAGAAATGTTATTGCAGAAAGCAGTACAGCTAAACTCAAAAAAACTGTTATGAGAACATTATATTTAACTATGTTTTCAATAGATAAATATTTTGTCCACCCAAGAACATTAAGCATTAACAATACTAAAAATATAGTAATTAATCCTCCTGAAGCTCCTCTAATATCTGCATAACTCAATGATATATGAGAACATATACAGATTGCTATAAATAAAAATATGTAAAAGTATATATTCTGAAAATTAGCAGGAGAAAATATAGTTTTCACTAAGACTTTATACATACTTAACATATGTATAGCTGCAGCTTTATTTATAACAGTTACATGGGAATTTACCTTTAAAATACTTATAAATTCATCATAAGCTCTAGGTATCATAAAATGCAGTAGCGCAACCACAGACAAGATACCTCCAAATATAGGTGCCGTTCCTATAAAAAAGTTTCCTACCTGCTGGTATATACTATTTTGATTATAACTGTGCTCTACATATCCCATTACCCCATTTTCATCAGGTTTTTGCAAAAGCTTTATGGCAGTTATTTTGTGTCCAAAAATAGCTGCAAATATTGCATGACTTATTTCATGTACTGGAACCCCTATAAAGCCCGTTATCATTATGGATTTCATGCCAAAACTTCTAGCAAAATTTTTTATAGTGTAGTTTCTCATAACCCCAAGTAACATTCCAACTAGTATTATTATACCTGTCAAATATACTGTTTCTATACAGGTCCTAATTAACATTTGTATTAAAAATTCCATATTTATCTCCACTTTCTACATTATTTCATAAACTTAAAGGTCTGTTAAACATATATTTATAACAATCTTCTTCTTTAAAACCACATTTGAAATATAATTTTTCAGCATACTTTGTCCAAAGAAATTTACTTGTATCTTTTATGGTTGGATAATTATTTATAAATTCAATTAGCTTTTTTCCCAATCCCCTTCTTCTATACTCTTCATCAATAAAAACTTCGTTTTAATTACTGCTTTTTTAAACACTATAAGATACGTTCTTTAATATATATTTCCATATTGCAAGAGCAGAATTCTTCTTACCATCTACCCTATCCAAAACTTTTTTCAACTCCTTTATACTTTCTTTATAAGAAGGATTTTTCTCTACAGTTTTTACTGCAGATTGTATGTTATTTGCATTCCATTTGTGTATGGGAATTCTTATTGCTCCACCTCTAGCTTCTACATTATCAAGATTTATCTGCTGCTCTGGCTGTATGGCAAATCCAACAATGGGTGTTCCACTTGCAATGGCAGTTTGTATTGTACCCTGTCCACCATGAGATATAACTACATCTGCAAGCGAATTAACTAGGGGCGCTGGTACAAATGCATCTGTTATATAAATATTTGAGCTATCTTTTGCACAGGCAATTGCTTCATCAATTGGACATACTGCCTTAGGAGCTAAAATTACTGCACTCCATTTTTTGCCTATACCTTGAGTTAACGCCTTTATAGCCTCAAACAGGTACTCCTTTTTTCCTGAACTTCCAAGAGTACAAAAAATTTTTAAATTCTTGTTATCAGAGTTAAAAACTTTTAAAATATTTTCATCTACTACTCTATCATTTAAAGAAGATGCATACAATGGTCCTACAATTTTAAAAGTATCTGGTAGCATGATACCTTTATAAAATTCCTCAAAGTCATTTACAATTGTAAAGTCAGCTCTTAGCATATCAAATAAATTATTTATAGGTTGTCCTCTATAATTAAATTTTCTAAAAGCTTCTCTAATATTAGTTTGCACAAATGATGGATTTTTTAGCATTAAAGATTTTGGTATAGATTTTATTATTTTTTTACGAAGCTTTAATGGCAGATAGGTTAGAGGCTTAACCATGTCTGGAATATCTTTCATCAATTTATTAAGAGTGTCTTCATGTAAAGGTATGGGAAGATAGCAAATACCAGGCACCGGTTTATTAATCATTCTACGTGCAATACCTGCTATTGGGTAAAAGCCATGTATAACTACATCAGGCTTTAATTCATTAAGTGCATCAATTTCTCCCTTAATCAATTCAAAAGCAAGTTTTTTATCACCAATTAAATTAAAACTAGTAGGTTTAAAATCCTGATGAAATCCTATTCCAGGAAGTTTAGGATTACACTTATAAATTTTAAATCCATTAGAAATTACTTTTTCTTCAAACCTACTCCCTGTAGATAAAAAAACTATGTCTACTTCATAGTTCTCAGGACAAAATTTTCTAATTCCATCTGCTATCTCCAGAGCACGCGTTGCTTCTCCAGCATCTGAAAGTATAACTGAAAAAGCAATAGTTAAGTGCTTTTTCATGCTTATATAGCTCCTTTCAATATAATCTTCCACTTGATAAAACTTTAAATTTACCTCTGCAATTTTTTACTATATATGAATAAATCATTATATTATACTATAGAAAAACTTAGGAGGATTTATATATGAACTGTACTGATAAAAAATGCGTTATTATAATTGATAGAGAATTGCCCTTAGGGTTAATTGCCAATACTTCAGCTATCTTAGGTTGTACCTTAGGTAAATCTATAGGAAGTATTGTTGGTGAAGATGTTTCTGATATCGACAACTTTCCACATAAGGGAATTGTTAAAATACCAATACCAATACTATCATCAACCAAAAATAAAATAAGAGATTTCTATAATAGAGTAAAAGAAAAATACAGCAAAGAAATAACCATAATTGACTTTAATGACGTAGCTCAAAAATGCAAAATATATGATGATTACATACAAAAATTATCTTGCACTGATTCATCAGAATTAAACTATCTTGGAATTTGTTTATACGGCAGTAAAAAAACAATTACAAGCTTAACCGGAAGTTTACCAACATTAAAATAGAAAATTTCATTAATAATAACTGCAGCACTTGTGGGCTGCAGTTATTGTTTATACATACCTGGTGTAACTCCTGTATAATCTTTAAAATATTTTATAAAATGACTTTGATCATAAAATCCAGATTCCAACGCTGCATCCGTAAAATTTCTATTTTTTCTTATAAGCCTTTTGGCATAATTTATCCTTAAATTAGTTATATACTTGTGTGGTGATATTCCATAACAATTCTCAAATTGTCTAACTATGCAGTATTTACTCATATGTGATATTTCAGCTAAATCTTTCAGAGTTAAATTATTTAGATAATTTTTATCTATGTATTTTTTAATTTTTTCTAATTCAGCTAAATTGGGAACTTTAACGGCTTGCTTATTCCAATTTTTGTCCCTGTTATATTCTAAAAAGGAAATATAATTTATAAGTTTAGTCTCATTTTCAATATTCATTATGTTATTTTCAATGTTTGCAAATAATTTATAAGCATCTTTAAATGCAATTTTGTTTAATTTTATATATGAAAATTTTATATCCAATTTATCTCTATTAAATACAGTTTTAAACCAATCTTCATTTATATAAATCATTCTAAAATTCCAATTTTTATAGCTATAAGGAGTACATTTGTGAACTGTATTTTGTGGAATTATCAAAATTGTATTTTCCGAGATTTCATATTTCCCACTTTGCATTTTTGTACTGCAGTTTCCCTTTTCAACTAATCCGATAGAAACTTCATCATGAAAATGTTCTTTACATGAATGTATTGAGTTTTCACATTTTTTTATTTCTACATTTCCATTATAATCACTGAAATAATATCTTATTCCCTGCATTTTTCCTCCACACTATTTTTTATATATTCAACTTTCGCACATACAAAATTTTTTTAATTAATAGTTTAAGAATATTAATAGTTGCCTTTAATTGAATACTAGTATATCTTATAGTATATGTTACTTTTTTTAAGATTTCAATTATGTATACACAAAACTTGTTGACAAAATTTATGGAGGCGATAAATATATGATAACTATTCAAGAAAAAGCCCTTAAATATGCTAAAAAAATTCAAGGCTGTTTTCTAATTAGAACTCGTTCTAACTGCATAAGCTGTTGAACAGGTGAGATGACGAAAGTCACAAATCTCAGTGTTGAGGTTTTAAAGTATTTTAGTAAAAAAGAAATTTATGATGAATATGAATACTGTGGAATTAAAGTTTATATATTGAGTAGTTTAATTTTAGAAGAAAATGTGCATATATTCATGCTCCCTAAAATTCCATTCATGAAACCTGCTTTCAGCGTAAATGGGATAAAATATAATTAAAAATTAAGAGTTAAGAATTAATAATTAAGGATTTAACCTAAATTCATGAATTCAATAGGCATACTTTGTAAATACTAAATATGTTAAAAATTATTTATAGAGGAGGAAGCACAATATGACAAAGAATTTAAAAACCATGGATGGGAATCAAGCTGCTGCTGAAGCTTCCTATGCTTTTACAGATGTTGCAGCTGTTTATCCCATAACACCATCTACTCCGATGGCTGAACTTGTAGACGATCTATCCTCCCATGGTAAAAAAAATATATTCGGTCAACCAGTTAAACTTGTTGAAATGCAATCCGAAGCCGGTGCTGCTGGAGCTGTCCACGGATCATTGGCTGCTGGTGCACTGACAACTACATACACTGCTTCACAGGGACTACTTCTTATGATACCTAATATGTATAAGATTGCAGGTGAACTACTTCCTGGAGTATTTCATGTAACTGCCCGTGCAATTGCAACTCATGCACTATCAATTTTTGGTGATCATCAGGATGTTATGGCAACAAGGCAAACTGGATTTGCACTTTTAGCATCATCAAGTGTTCAAGAAGTTATGGATTTAGCGAATATTGCCCACCTTTCTGCAATTAAAGCCAGTGTTCCTTTTTTACATTTTTTCGATGGTTTCAGAACATCTCATGAATATCAAAAAATTGAAGTAATTGACCATGATGATGTTGCAAAATTAGTTGATTATAATGCAATCCAAAGATTTAGAGACAAATCTTTAAATCCTGAACATCCTTCAGTTAGAGGAACTGCTCAAAATCCCGATATTTATTTTCAGCAAAGAGAATCCTCAAATAAGTTCTTTGATGCTGTTCCAGATATTGTTGAAAGCTATATGAGAGAAATAGAAAAACTTACTGGAAGAGTATATCATCCATTTGATTACCATGGAGATCCAAATGCTGAATTTATAATTGTTGCCATGGGATCAGTTTGTGATACTGTAGAAGAAACTGTAGATTATTTAAGACAAAATAATGAAAAAGTAGGACTCATAAAAGTACACTTATACAGACCATTTTCTTCTTCTTACTTCTTTAAATATTTGCCTAAAACAGTTAAAAAAATTGCTGTTTTAGATAGAACAAAAGAACCTGGTTCTACAGGAGAACCTCTTTATTTAGATGTAGTAAATCTATTTTATAATAATGCAGATAAACCTGTAATTGTTGGTGGAAGATATGGATTGGGTTCAAAAGATACAACACCTTCTCAAATTTTAGCTGTATTTAAAAACCTTAAAAATCCTAATTCAAAAAATAGATTTACAATTGGAATAGTTGATGATGTTACAAATACATCTCTGGCTGAGGAAGAAATAATAGATACAACACCAGAAGGAACTATAAGATGTAAATTCTATGGTTTGGGATCAGATGGTACTGTAGGTGCAAATAAAACAGCAGTTAAGATCATAGGCGATAAAACAAATTTATATTGTCAGGCTTATTTCTCCTACGACAGTAAAAAATCAGGTGGAAGTACAGTTTCTCATTTGAGATTTGGCAATAAACCAATAAAATCACCTTATCTAGTTTATGAATCAGATTATACTGCTTGTCACAATAAGTCCTTTATTTACAATATAAATGTATTAAAAGGATTGAAGGAAAATGGCACATTTGTTTTAAACTGCCCTTGGAGCGAAAACGAATTAGATGAACATCTACCAGCTTCAATGAGACGGTATATTGCTGAAAATAACATACAATTCTATATAGTAGACGCAATTTCAATAGCACAAAAAGTTGGATTAGGTTCTAGAATAAATATGGTAATGCAAGCTGTTTTCTTTAAATTAGCCAATGTAATTCCTGTAGATCAGGCAATCCAGTACTTAAAAGACTCTGTAGAATATGCCTATGGTAAAAAAGGCGAAACTATAGTTAATGCAAACAAAGCAGCAATAGATGCAGGAACAAATGCTGGCCATAAAGTTACTGTACCAGAATCCTGGAAAAATGCTAAAGATCCAGATGTGCCAAAAAAAGAATTTCCTGATTTTATAAATAGAATTGAAAAACCTATGGCAAGACATGAAGGAGATGAACTTCCAGTCAGCGCTTTTAATGGAATGGAAGATGGTTCTTACCCACTTGGCGTAACAGCCTACGAAAAGCGTGGAATTGCAGTTTTCGTACCTGAATGGCAATTTGATAAATGTATTCAATGCAATCAATGTTCCTATGTTTGCCCTCACAGTGTAATAAGAGCCTGCTTACTAGATGATAAAGAAAAAGAAAATGCTCCTGAAAATTTTCTAACTAAAAAAACTGTTGGTAAAGGCCTTGAAAATTTACATTATCGTATTCAAATAAGTCCACTTGATTGTACCGGATGTGGAAATTGTGCAGATATATGTCCTGCTCCGGGAAAAGCTTTGATAATGAAACCTGCACAAGAAGAAATAGAAGAGCAGTCTGATAACTTTGAATATGCTTTCAAAATCACTCCTAAAGAAGGATTAATGGATTTGCATACAGTAAAAGGAAGTCAATTTGCAAGACCTCTTCTTGAATTTAATGGTGCTTGTCCTGGCTGTGGGGAAACTCCTTATATTAAACTTTTAACTCAACTTTATGGAGATAGAATGATGATAGCAAATGCAACAGGCTGTTCATCAATCTGGGGAGCAAGTGCACCTGCAATAGCCTACACTACAAACAATTTGGGCAAAGGGCCTTCCTGGGGTAATTCATTATTTGAAGATAACGCAGAATACGGATATGGAATGTTCCTTGGTGTAAAACAAATGCGAGAACGATTAGCTGATTTGATGGAAACAGCCATGACAATGGACATTAATTCTGAACTGAAAGAAGCCTTTAAAGAATGGCTTGCTGGATTCAATGATGCAGATACTTCAAAAAGAGCTTCTGCAAAAATACTAAAAATCCTGAGCAATGAAAGTTTAAAAAATAATAGTATTTTAAATGAAATATTTATGAAAAAAGATTATTTAATCAAAAAATCTCATTGGTTAATCGGTGGTGATGGATGGGCCTATGACATTGGATTTGGTGGTGTAGATCAAGTACTTGCCTTAGGTGATGATGTAAATATATTTGTTATGGACACAGAAGTCTACTCAAACACTGGTGGTCAATCATCAAAATCAACTCCTACGGGAGCAGTTGCAAAACTTGCTGCCAGCGGTAAAAAAATAAGGAAAAAAGATCTTGGGTTGATGGCCATGACTTATGGATACGTATATGTAACTCAAATAGCCATGGGTGCAAATATGAACCATACCATTAAAGCAATTACAGAAGCAGAAGCTTATAAAGGTCCTTCTCTAATCATAGCCTATGCACCTTGTATAAACCATGGTATTAAAACTGGAATGGGTACTAGTATGGCAGAAGAGAAAAAGGCTGTTGAATCCGGTTACTGGCACCTATATAGGTATAATCCTCTATTAAAACAGGAAGGTAAAAATCCATTTATATTAGACTCCAAAGAGCCTACAAAATCATATATAGACTTTATTAATGGAGAACTCCGTTATTCTTCATTAAAAACTATCTTCCCTGATGCAGTTGAAAAAGCATTTAAAGAATCTGAAAACAATGCCCATGAAAGATATGATATTTACAAGAAATTATCATCAATAAAATATTGATTACAATCAATGAATCTTACTTAGTGGGAAAAGCAGATATCCCAAATCTTTGATTTGGTGATAGTCGCTTTCTCTTTAGAGTTCTGTTTCTCCCACTAAGTTTAGATGAATTATCTAGGGGCGTAGCTACTGTTATCTTCCACTTTGATAGAAGTGGAAGTGTTACAAATAGGTAGCCATCAGATAAAAGACCTAACCAATCAGTTAGGTCTTTTATAATAGGAATTATTTTTCATTAGAATCTACATATTCTTTAGCATTCTTAACATCAAATTCACTTGGCACTGATACTTTCGAAATTGATTTTTCCTTATGGATATTTGCCCATGCTGCAGTATCGTGTTTTTCAATTGGCAGTTCCATGGAACCATCTTTAGTTCTATCTCCTTCCACAATAATTCCTCCTCTCATACATATTATCTTCAATTTTAAAAAATGTATGAAAAAATATAACATTTGATGCTAATATAAAAATTACAAGTGATTTTTATTATAGTCACTTTATCTCACTTGTCATTGATTAATATCTGATTTTTCCATAACTACTTTACAACCACCCTAATATGTAATATTAATCCCTAATACTTTCACTTTCTCACTAATCTTATTTGCTATATTTTTTAACTCATTTTCAATATACTCTATACCTTTAAACCTCATGCGGCTGATAGGTCCTGAAACACTTATCCCTGCTGCAATCTTTCCTTTACTATTATATATAGGTGCAGAAATGCATCCTAAACCATATTCATACTCTTCTATATCGTAAGAAACTTGCTCTGCTATTATCTTCTTTTTTTCTAACAAAAAATCCTCATAATTTGATATAGTGTTTACTGTTCTTTTTTGATTATGCCTTTTAAAGTAAGCTTTAATAATTTCGTCATCCTGATAACTAAGAAATATTTTTCCCATAGATGAACAATGCAGAGGAGATACAGGTATTAATCTTGAAACAAGTACTGAACTTTCTCCATTTACACTGAAAATTGTCACTACATTATCCTCATCTAATATTCCCAAATTTGTAGATTCTCCAGTTTTTGCAGAAAGATCTACCATAAAAGGTTTCGCAATCAAATTTAAGTCAACTTTAGATTTCACTTTTTCGCTATACTGAATAAAGATTAATCCTAAACCATATTTTCCATTTTTATCTTTTTCTATAATGGAATTTTGAAAAAGGGTATTTAAAATTCTATATGCTGTTGCCTTTGGTAAATCAAGATTAGAAGATATTTCAGAAACACCAATAGGAACCTCTGATTTATATATTTCATTTATAATTTGAATTGCTCTATCAACCATAGAAATACTATCATAATTTTGTGAATTATTAGTCAAAAAGGAACCCCTCCTCTATTACACTATGTTAATATAATAATATTATCTATAAATTACGTCAATTTATTATTGAATATTTATAAACATTATTGAATATTTATTGAAAATATTTTTATACATGCTATAATAGTCTTTGAAACACCGTTTCAGAAGTAATTTTTATTATAAGGAGATAATTTAGTATGAAAAATAAATTTTTATCTAAAAGATATTGGAATAGTATATCCACTCCAATGGGTGAAAGTAATGATCTTTTAAAAAAATTTGATGATATTATTGATTTCAGTCTCGGAGATCCTGATATTACAACTAGCGAAATTATAATAAAAAAAGCATTTGAAGATGCCATGAATGGTCATACACACTATACAGACTCTTTAGGTGATCCAGAACTTCGTAAAGAAATACGCAAATTTTATTTAGATAAATATGATTATAACGTTAAAAGCGATGAATGCATGATCACCACAAGTGGATGTCATGCAATGTGGCTTGCTCTAGAAGCTATTCTCGATGATGGAGACGAAGTCATAATACACGATCCTTATTTTACTCCCTATCCACAGCAAATAAAACTAGCTAGAGGTATTCCTGTACATCTTGAAACCTTTGAAGAAGAAGGATTTCAAGTAAATCCCAAAAGATTAGAAAACTTAATTACTAATAGAACAAAAGCAATAATAATAAATACACCAAATAACCCTTCAGGAGCATGTTTTAAAAAAGAAACACTTAAAGCAATTGCAGAAATTGCCATTAAATATGATTTAATCATAATTGCAGATGATATTTACACACTATTTAGCTACGAGGAACCATTTATTCCAATTACTACTCTTGAAAAAATGCGTGAGCGTACAATTACAATTGGCAGTTTCTCCAAAAACTATGCCATGACAGGATGGAGAATAGGCTATCTTATTGCACCTTCATTTATCATTCAAACTGCTAAAGATATAAATGAAAATAATGTGTTTGCCTCACCTTCAATATCCCAGCGTGCTGCTATTCATGCACTTAAAAATAGAGATAAAATACAACCTAAGATTGTTTCCGAATATAAAAAGAGGATTTTTTACGCCTATGATAGAATTTGTTCAATACCAAATATGTCGGTTTTAAAACCACGGGGCAGTATTTACCTTTTTGTCAATATAAAAGATACGGGACTTAGTTCAAAAGAAGTAGCAGATAAAATGCTAAATGAGGCTCATGTTCTTGTACTTCCTGGTAATGCTTTCGGTAAATGTGGTGAAGGATACATACGACTTGCCATGACAGTAAATACCCAAAAAATGAATGAAGCATTTAATCGTATAGAAAAAATGAACATTTTTAATAAATGCATGGTATCTGCTTTGTAACAGAGGGCTTCTTTGAAGCCCTACAATATACCACTTTGTAATTTGTAATATTTACTTCCATCGTATATCTGCTTTTCTCCTTGGTACAGTTCTTAAATATTTCACATTAGGATATCCGACTATCATGAAAGTTACAACCTTTCTCCCTTTCTTAACTCCAAGAAACTTACTTATTTTTTCATCCATTTGGGCAGCCGCAACAGAAAAACCACTAAACAACGTTCCAAGTCCTAAAGATTTAATCATAAGTTCCATATTTGACGATGCTAAAGCTCCATTTACTTCCTGTCTTGCCGTAACAACTATTACTACTGGAGCATTAAAAAATAATCTATCATTTTTAGGGTTTTCTTTATATTCCTTATACATATCAATCCATATTTTAGCATATCTTTGATAAAGTATATTTTTCTCATTTGTATCTTTAAGTATTTTTTCTCCAATTTGATTTAAACTTTCAATTATTAATTTTCTTAAATCCTGTATTCCATCTCTTACAACTATGTAAGATACATCCTGCATATTACTTGCTGTTTGGGTAAATCTTCCAGCTTCTACAATTTTAAGTAGTTTTTCCTCTTCTACCTCTTTGTCTTTAAATTGCCTTATAGTTCTTCTAAACTTAATAAAATTTAATAAAGTATCAGCATCTATGTAAAAATCTTCTTTATTATATTCTTTTACATCTTCCATGTTATATTCGTCTGTTGATACTGCATTTTTAGGACACACTGCAATACAGTGCCCACACTTTATGCAAGTAATATTATTGATTTTAGCTTTACCATCTATTATCTCTATGTCTCTTGCAAAACAATCTTTAACACATTGTCCGCATCCTATACACTTTTCACTATTTACATTCATCATAAAGTTTTTACTCCTTTTTCAATGTAATTTTATGCTTTTCTTATTCATATTTTAAAGCAGGGTTGCTTTAAAGCATAATATACCATTACTAAAACCTTCAATAAGATTTTCCTCGTATTTTATATAAACTGGATTACCCCCATAAACAGGATGAACGTACTTTACTTCTATTTCATTAGTTTGAATTGTATCACAAAGTTCTTTTAGTATAAGCAATCCTTGTACAACGGGATTTTCAGTGAGATGAATGGAATTTATATCTCCTGTAAGATGACTAAAATCTACAATTTCTTCTTTTGAAAAATTACGCCATAAAGTACCCACATCTTTGATAGGTTCTAATTGAGTAGCTTCTTTAACTACTGCATTCATCATTAAATAAACTGTTAACGTTTCTACAACTTCATTATTAACATATCCACTGCAATTAATTATACAAAGTCGTCTATTTCTTTTCATAATCTCATTTTTGTAAGTTTCATTTTCTAATTTTGATTGAAATCGTTGGTATTTTACCTTGGCAATAAATGCACCATCATAAAAAAAATCATCCTTTGTAGCAAATGCTCTAAATAAATCTATCATTTTATCCCCCGCCTTATAATACTTTATACAATATATCTAATCTATTTATGACTTATGTTTAAGATACAGCAATAGTCTTACTTAGTGTATTCTGTGAGTAATCTTTTAAATCCATCATAATTGTATTTAAACGCAAATCTTATCACATTTCTTCGTTCATCCCCATTCATATCACCTTCTAGGGAATCTAGCAGCATATTGAGCATATTGTAAAACACCATTCTTATTACTTTATAATTTTGAGTTGTCCTACAGTTATCTGCAAAATTATATTTTTGCAGATAACTACATTCCCGCTGTATTACATTTTCTAATATCTCTTCTTTCAAATTTTCATATTTTGTACCCTTACTGCACCTTAACAATATCAATAATCTTTTACGATTCGCTATTAAATCCTCTACCTGTTTATGATTTGGAATATACTTTTGTAAATCTTGTTCATTATTAAAAAAGGCTTTTGTTAATATTGGAAATATATTAGAATTATAATTTCTAAAAGCATCTACAAAAGATTGTGGTAAAACAGTATAAAATAAATTTTCTTTGTTTTTAAAATAAATATAAATATTTCCTACTGATATATTAGCCTTTTCAGAGATGTCCTTCATTTTTGTATTCAGATACCCTTTTTCCAGAAATATATCTATCGCTGAACCTTCAATTGCCTGCCTAATTTTGTCTTTTTTTATTTGAGCCATTTTACCCTCCGCCAATGTAAAACTGAATATATAATTCATTTTATAATATGACAGTTTGTTTGTCAACGAAGTCTGGATGGTATTATAAATATTTAAACTGGATGTTTTTGAAATACGCCCAAGTTGATATAATAAACTTAAGAACAACCTTAGCTAAGTGAGTGATTGTATGGAAATTAAAATAAACAGAAAAAGTAAAATTGCTTTATACGTTCAAATTGAAAATCAAATAAAAAATATGATTTATTCCAAAATACTTCCTGAAAACTACACATTACCATCTGAAAGACAACTTGCAAATACATTAAAAGTTAATAGAAGTACAGTAATTAAGGCCTATGACAAGCTTAAAGAAAAAGGTCTCATTGATTCAAATGCTAGAAGAGACACTTATATTAGCTTTTATGACAACCATGAAGAAAATGATCATAAAAAGTGCTTGTTTTGGGATGAAATATACAGCAAAAGTTCAAATAATAATTTTGATAATACAATAAGTAAAATTATGAATACTGATATCAATAGCAAAATGATTTCGTTTGGCGGCGGTATGCCATCACCAGATCTATTTCCTCAATTGGAATTTCAGAAAATACAAATGGATTTATTAAAAAATGAAGCAAAAAACATGTTTTTTCAAAGTCCCGTATCTGGAAACAAAGATTTAAAAAATGAAATTAGAAAACTTATGTTAAATAAAGAAGTTAGAATATCTACAAGCGACATAATTGTTACTTCTGGTTCTCAGCAGGGGTTGGATTTAGTTGTAAGAACTTTTGTAAATTATAATGATGTAATATTAGTGGAAAACCCAACGTTCTTTGGAGCTATCCAACTTCTTCAGACACTGGGTGCTAAAATCATAAGTATTCCTATGGATAAATGCGGCATGAAAGTTGATGTACTAGAATGTTTAATTAACAAATTTAACCCAAAATTTATTTATACCATACCAAATTTTCAAAATCCAACAGGAATCACTATGAGTCTTGAAAGAAGATATGACCTCATTAAAATTTCAGAAAAATATGGAATCCCCATAATTGAAGATGATCCCTATGGCGAACTCAGATATGAAGGTAACTATCTACCGCCTTTAAAAGCATTAGATAAAAGTGGTTATGTAATATATTTAAGTACATTTTCAAAAGTAATTTCTCTCGGTTTAAGAGTTGGCTGGATCGCTGCTCCAGAAAGGGTAATAGCTAAACTGAGTTTGTTTAAGCAGCTTACTGATTTACATGTAAATACCTTAAGTCAGCATATTGTATGTGAATTTTTGAGACAGGGCTATTATAAAGAGCATATTAAAAAAATAAGAAAAAGCTATTCTCTAAAAAGAGATTTGATGTCTGAAGAACTTACAAGCAATATTAAAAGTATAAAGTTTTTTAAACCTGAAGGTGGCTTTTATATTTGGTGTAAGCTTCCAGATAATATTTGCTTAAATTCACTTTTAAAAATATCTTTAAAAAATGGAGTAAATTATGTCACTGGAAACTCCTTCTACACTAAAAAGGATGAAAAAGGTAATTTTATAAGGTTAAATTTTACTTATCCTAAAAATAAAGAAATTATAAAAGGTATAAAGTTATTGCAACTTAGTATATCTGAAATAATTTAAAGGAGATGTTTAAATTGAAAAAAATTGGTTTAATAGGTGGTATGAGTTTTGAATCCACTTTAGAATATTACAAAATTATAAATGAAACTGTTAACAAAACCTTAGGAGGACTTCATTCAGCTGAATGTATATTATATTCGGTAGACTTTAATGAAATAGAAATTCTTCAACATCAAAATAAATGGGAGGAATTATCAAATATAATGGTTAATGCTGCTCAAAGTCTTAAAAAAGGCGGCGCTGATTTTATCATAATATGTACTAATACAATGCATAAACTAGCTCCTGATATAGAAAGCAAAGCTGGAATCAAGGTTTTACATATAGCAGAAGCTGCAGGTAAAAAAATAATTGAAAAACATATAAAAACTGTAGGACTCCTTGGAACAAAATTTACTATGGAAGAAGGTTTTTATAAAAAAGTTCTTAAAGATAAATTCAATATAAACGTAAGTATTCCAGATGAAGATGGTAGAGAAGTTATTCACCAAATCATATACAATGAATTATGTAAAGGTGTAATAAAAAATTCATCAAGAGAAAAGTATAAGCAAATAATAAACAATCTGCATTTAAATGGTGCTGAAGGAATAGTTCTTGGCTGTACCGAAATACCTCTTTTGATACAACAAAAAGATGTAGATATCCCAATATTTGACACAACAACAATCCATGCTGTTTCTGCTGTTGAGTTTGCTTTAAAGTAAATAAACTAAAGAAATACTTTATACTATAACTGATATTCTAATATAAGGACAGCAGCAGAAGTAATTAACTGCTGTTCTTATATTAATTTTAATACCTATGCCATCCTATTATAAAAATAAAACGCCTTTTATTTTTATAACAAACATTATTTACTATATTTTTTAAACAAATCATCAAGAGCCTCTCTTAAAAGAAATGCTTCAGTTCTATCTGTTGACTTAGAAAGTCTAGAAAGTCTATCAAGTTGTGTTTTTGTAAAATAGTTAGACTTTAAAACCATACTTTCTGATTCAGAAAGACATATTCTATTTTTGCCCAGTTCTTTAGCCCTAAACAAAGCACTATCTGCTACTCTAAAAAGTTCAACTACATTCTTAGCATCTCTTGGATAACTTGCAATTCCAAAGCTTAAAGTAAAATAAATATCTTCTGTTTTCATATTATCACTTATGTCAAATGTATTATCTGATAAATACCTCCTTATTTCCTCTAATTGCATAAATCCCCTTTCAGCACCTTGTTTTGCAAGTAATATATTAAATTCATCACCATGTCTATAAATACTATCTTCAGGTAACAAATTATTATTTAAAATTAATATAAGCTTTTCTATTACTTTATCAGCAATATCATTTCCATATAAATTATTTATATTTTTAAAATTGTCAATATCTGCAATTACAATACTAAAAGGGCCTTCATTTTTTGATATCAATTCCTCCATTCTAGATACAATATACTCTTTAGAAACAAGCTCCCTATTCATCAAAACAACCTCCATATATGATCTTTAATTAATTTATTTATTACACTTCAGTATTAGTATTCTATGATTAAAATTAATTTTCCAAATATATAATACTATAATGCCATCTATAATTATAATTTCAAATCTAAAACTATTCCAGTAAAAAATAAATTTAATTTAGCATATGTTTGAATTTAGTATAGCAACATATATATGTTGACATATATATGTTGCTATGATATACTTATATATATAATTTAAATATTGATAATGCTTAATCACTTTGAGCGGGAGAACCAATTTTTGGGGTGAATCTTATCCACGTGATAGGTAGGGTTAATTTCTTCGATCCGAATCCGTCAGCTAATCTCGTAAGCATTGAAGGGAAGTTTCAATATATAATATATATTTTGTGCTTTTTTTACTATAAATATAATTAGTAGATTTAATAAGTTGCATTTCACTTCTCTGCAGCTTATTATTTTTTGCAGTGATTAAGCATCATCTTACAAATCACGAACTTTTGAAAGGAGTTTTTTAACTTGCAAAGGAACTATAAAGACATACCATTATGGAGAAATACTTCCCCAGACGAATGGAACAATTGGGAATGGCAAATTTCTAATAGAATTACGACATTAGCAGAATTAGAACAAGTTGTAAATCTTAATGATAAAGAGAAAGATGGTGTACAAGCAAGTCTGAAGAAATTACGAATGGCAATAACACCCTATTATGCTACATTAATTGACCCTAATGACTATAATTGTCCAATTAGAAGGCAGGCAATTCCGACAATTTATGAGACAGAAATTTCTAAATGTGACAGTAATGATCCATTACATGAAACTCTTGATTCACCAGTTCCAGGATTGACACATAGATATCCAGACAGAGTCCTTCTACTTATTACCCAACAATGTTCTATGTACTGCAGACATTGTACAAGAAGACGTTTTGCAGGACATGCTGATAAAACTTTATCAACCAGTAATTTGATAAGAGCTTTCAAATATATAAAAGCTCATAAAGAAGTACGTGATGTATTAATATCTGGTGGAGACGCACTATGTGTTTCAGATGAAAAATTAGAATTTATATTAAAAGAATTAAGTAAAATAGATAACGTTGAAGTGATAAGAATTGGTACAAGAGTTCCTGTTGTTATGCCTCAAAGGATAACTTCTAAACTATGCAATATTATAAAAAAATATCATCCAGTTTGGATTAATACACAATTTAATCATCCAAATGAAATAACCAAGGACTCAATATTAGCTTGTAATATGCTTGCTGACGCTGGAATTCCTCTTGGAAATCAATCTGTACTTCTAAAAAATATAAATGACTGCCCATACATTATGAAAAGCCTTGTACAAAAATTAGTAGCTAATAGAATAAGACCTTATTATATATATCAATGCGATTTATCTGAAGGAATAGAACATTTTAGAACACCTGTATCCGCTGGTATCGAAATTATGGAATTATTACGTGGACATACTTCTGGATTTGCAGTTCCCACTTTTGTAATTGATGCCCCTGGAGGAGGCGGTAAAATACCTATTAATCCTCAATATGTAGTTTCTCAATCACCTGACAAACTAATTCTTAGAAACTATGAAGGAGTATTGTGCACCTACACGGAGCCTTCTGATAAATCCCATAAATGTAAACATTGCGGAATATGTGATAAATTTAAAAATTATGAGTCTAAAGGGCTGGAAAAACTTTTTAGAAATGAAAAAAACTGCTTAATTCCAAAAGATAATTTTAGAATGAGAAGGAGGGAAATAAATAGTGCTCATAAATAGACCTAAATCTGATTATGATTACCATACCAAAATAGATGAAAATGATATATATGTTGATCATACTAATAATCGTGTAAAAATAATTAATTTTAATAATATATCACTGCAAAGCGTAAAACAGATAATACATTTTGCTTCAAATCATCATTTAAGCAAAATTATTTGCAATTGTGATATTAATTCCTACAAAACTCTTTTTAATTCTGGATTCCAACTAGAAGGTAAAATTGACGCTTTCTTTAAAGGTAAAGACGCTTTTTGTATGTCATATTTCATAACAGATAGCAGAAAAAGCTATAAAAATGAAGAGAAAGAGAATCTATTTTTACTACAAAGTTTAAATGTTAAAAATAACTTTGTATTTAAAGAAAATACCTTTAAATACAATATAAGAAATGCTACAGAAAATGATATAGATGAATTAATAGCTTTATTTTCTAGCATATTCATTACGTACCCATCACCTGTATGTGACAAAGAATATTTAAAACAAACTATGAATAAAAAAGTTTTATACAAAGTCGCTGTGGACAATGGAAAAATAGTCGGAGCAGCATCGGCAGATTTAGACAAAAAAAACTTAAATGCAGAAATGACTGATTGTGCTACTTATCCTGATTACAGAGGTAAAGGCATATTATCAAATATAATTTATTTTTTAGAATTAGATCTTAAGAAAATGGGATTTATTAGTCTATATAGCCTTTCTAGAGCAATAAATCCCAGCATCAATTTTGTATTAAGTAAACACAACTATACCTTTAGAGGTAAACTAATAAATAACTGCAATATATGCGGGGGCTTTGAAAACATGAATATTTGGGTTAAGGTTATTAACTAATTATATAAAAGTTATATAGGGTATGTATTAATGTAAAATACATACCCTATTGTTTTTAACTATGATCACTATTACCAAAAATATAATTAAAATATGGCTACTTGCATATTTTTTGAGTAATATATAGTCAATCTAAAATTTAAGAAGAATAGAGATAATAAATAAGTTTTTTTCAAATTCAGTGGAAGTTAATTTTATAGTTCCACCATGCTTCTCTATAATTTTATGGTACATGTTTAGAATTGCTTATGGGATATATTCAATCATTCCCTAAAATCTCAAACTTTAAGATATATAGGAATTACAGAAGATCAGAAAAAATAAATTTATTTGCAATCTAATTTAGTAATCTATATCTTAATATGTAAGAATTTATTTTAAATCATGGTAGAAAATAATTCTATATATATTAACTTGATTTTTTAATCCTTAGTGTATAATTTCCGCGTTTTGCTGCCTATACCCCAACATCCATATTAATAACTCCTAATTCTACTATTTTTTATTACCATTGAAGCTGCTATGAGAAAAGCTCCAATTGCTAAAAATATAATTGGAATATGACAGTTTGCAGCCTTTGAGGTAATGCCAAGAAAATCTAAATTTGTTAAACCATTTAATATACCTACATACCACAAAATTATATAAGTTATTTCAAAAGCGGTAGAACTTCTAGCAAAATTTCCAATAAAAATTCCTAAGGAATTTACAAAGAAGATTCCCATTAAAATATAAGCAGCTCTTAAAAAGTTATGCATTAGTAAAAACTTTATTATCACAGATGTATTTATAAGTATAGTAAATAAAATTCCAGCAGTAGCTGAATTTAAAAGCTCTGCATTCCTGTAATTTTTATAAGTTAAAAGATAACTTTCCATATTAAAATCCATTTGAATAGTACCTAATTTAGACCATATTAAAATAGGTAAAATCCATATTACAGGAATTAAAAGTTTATTTAAGTTGTCGCCTTCTGAAAAGAATACTCCTATAAAGCAGAAAATTAAGACTGCATACCAGTATAAATTAGGATAAGCAAGTATAATTTTAAGATTACTTTTTAATATGCTGAGGTTATTGGAATAAGTTTTGTTTTCAAAAATTTCACTTAACACTGTTCTTTTAAAAGAAGTATATTCTTTTTCTTTTACAAGACTATTAACATTTGCAGAAGCTTTTGTTCTAATAAGAGAAGTTCTTTTGAAAAACATGGAGGCTAAAAAAAGCAAAAGGATCCCTATAAAAATCCAAAATAATCTTCCAAGTAGTATATTTAAACCAATAGTTACTTTATCCATTATAAAAGTTTTAATATTGTTATGAAGCGGCCCGCTTGTTCCAAGGCTAAAAGAATCTACACTGGAAAACTCCTTAAAGCTATGCTTTAATTGTTCTAATATTATTTTGGAAATAGTATTTATTCCAAAAACATCTGCTAAGATAAAAGTTCTATTTGTAATAGAGTATATAAATATACCAGACCAAGTGAAGAAATAGGCTATATTTCCAAAAGAGTTCCTTAGAAAAGGAATAACTTCAAAAATTATTGCTATAACTGCTGTAATAAAACAAGCTGGGACTGCTAATATTAAAAAGGGTGTTAAAAGTTTAATTGGTTGTAAATAGTAGCTTTCACCTCTAACAAATTGCATTATAATAGTAATTATAATAACTACAAACATTTGAACCAGAAGAAATAATAAATTACCAAAAGCTTTCCCAAATATAAATATCCAGGATTTTGTTCCTATAGAAGCGGTTATTTCACCTATTAAAAGTTCCTTCTCTCTCTTTATAGAATTCCTAACAAAGTAAAAGCCAATTAAAGTTACAACGCTGATAAAGGCTATGGTAGAAACCCAGCCAAGCCATACCGAATTATAAATACCTCTATAAAAGTATTCACCAAAAGAATAATTTAATGTATAGTAAATGCTGCTGTTATTCTGTGGGAAGAATAAATAGGATATATACATCATTAAAAGAGTTATAATGAATGTACTTTTTCTTCTTATTCTATCTAAAAAATCAGATATTCCTATATAGTAAATTTCATATATGCTATTCAATATTTTCACCTCTCTTTTTTGAGGTATAATAAATATAAGCATCTTCAAGGGTAGGAAGCACGCTTAATGCATTTGATAATGGTTTTGATTCTGATATTATTCTTACAACCATTCCTTCACTTCTTCTTATGATATTCCCTGTTATATAGTTGTCTTTTATTTCTTTAAGGTGACTTTCTTCAGTTAAGCATTCCCACACATTTCCTTGTAATGAATTTAAAAGCTCTTCATTTTTACAAAAACATATAAGTTTACCTTTATCAATAAGAACTATTTTTTCAGCTGAAGCTTCTGCATCAGATACTATATGGGTAGACAATATGATTATTTTATCTTTTGATAAACTATTAATTAGATTTCTAAAGTTCATTCTTTCATTAGGATCTAACCCAACAGTAGGTTCATCTACTATAAGAATTTTAGGATCATTTAGAAGAGCTTGTGCAATACCTATTCTTTGCTTCATACCACCAGAATACTTTCCTATATTTTTATTTGCAGCTTCACTAAGATTTAATAAATAAATAAGTTCATTTATTCTGTTTGCTGCTTTTTTCATATTAAGTCCTTTTAAAGCTGCCATATATTTTAGAAATTCAACCGCAGTTAAATTAGGAAATACTCCAAAGCTTTGAGGTAAATACCCTAGAGCATGTCTAAGTTCATCTCCGTTTTTATGGATGTTGCATCCATTCCAGGTAATAACACCTTCAGTTGGTTTTGAAACTGTTGCAATCATCTTCATTAACGTTGATTTTCCAGCACCATTTGCACCCAAAAGACCTATTATTCCTCTATCTAATTCAAGATTGAAATTTGAAAGGGCTGTAAAATTGTTTGAATATTTTTTAGAAACATTTTTTATTGAAAGCATAGTATTCCTCCTAAATTTAAATAATAACTCCATTTAACATAATAATAGGTTAGCCTTAATATAAAGCTAACCTAACCTTAATAAAATCTAAAATTTAAGAGGAATAGAGATAACAAATAAGTTTTTTTCAAATTCAGTGGAAGTTAATTTTATAGTTCCACCATGCTTCTCTATAATTTTTTTTGTTATGGCGAGTCCAAGACCGCTTCCACTAGAACTATTTTTTACAAATGGTTCAAATATTGCATCTCTTATTGATTTGTCAATACTTTCTCCATCATTACCAATTTCTAAGATTACATTATTATTTTTTAAATAACATACAATCTTTAATTTTGTATAACTTTCATTATGGTTTAAAGCATTATTTAATATATTGGAAATTGCTCTTTTCATAAGTTTCTCATCAAATTTGAACACAATAGGATATTCACTAATATTAATATCTAGGTTAAAGTGCTTATTTTGAAATTCTTCATAGTATTCTACAATAAGACGTCTAAGCCATTCAGTAAAGTTAAGTTTCACTAAAGAAGGGCTGTATTCTGAATCTTCTAGTTTTGAAAGTGCAAATAAATCCTCAATAAGTTCTGTAGAATATACTGATTTATTATGTATTATTTTTAAAAATTTATTTTTTTCCTCTAGGGTTACATTTTCTTCTAATAAAAGCTTGGAGAATCCTTGAATAGAGGTTATAGGAGTTTTTAAATCATGGGATATATCAACTAAAAGTCTTTTTTTACTTGCATCTATTCTTTTATTTTCTTCTTTAACCTTTTCAAGTTCTATTACCATTTCATTAAATTCATTTTCTACTTCTTGAAGTTCTTTTAAACCTTTTACGTTAGTTCTAGTAGCATAATCAAGTTTTTTTAAATTTTTTATACTATGTACAAAGGTTTTAAGAGGATTTGTTATAAATTTTGAACTTATACGGCTGTAAATATATAAACCTATTAATAAATAAAGAAACTGAATTAAATATAATACACCATAGACTTTAAAAGAGAGAAGACTGTCAGCTTTAGTATATAAATTAGGTTTGTAGGTAAATGAAAGTGTAAGTTTTCTTCTATCAATTTTGTAAAGAAAAACATAGGGCTCACCATGTTTTCCTTTTACTGAAAACACTTCTCCAAAGTAAGGATTTTGAGGTGAGTAATTTCCAACGGAAGATAATCTAAACAGCTGTTCTTCAGTATATTGCATTATGTTATCTTTCTTTTCACCTTTTACATAGATTACTTTTTTATCTTCGTTCAGAACTTCTTCCCAAGCGCCCATTTCAGAGAGGGCACCTAATTTTATCTTATCAAAATCTTCATTATAATAAAAAGCCATTGCTACATTGCTTATTTGTTGATCCTTAAAAATAAATTTTTTTACAATAAGGGTTGACGATTTATATGACAGCTGTATAATTACATATAGTATTAGAAAAGTTATTAAACAATTTATAATGAGGAAGCTTTTTACACCTAATTTTTTCTTAGTAATATTAAAATTAATCTTCATAATTTTAATTACCTTCAAATATATAACCAAGACCCCTTATGGTCTTAATAAATTTAGGTTCTTTAGGATTGTCTTCTATTTTTTCTCTTAACTTACTTATATAAACCATTATAATTTTTTCATCTCCAAGGTAACACTGCCCCCATACCTCTTCATACAACTGCCCTTTAGTAAAAACTTTATTTTTATTTTTTATAAGAAAACATATAAGCTTATATTCAAAGGAAGTCAATCGAATTTGTACATCATTCTTATATACTTTACAAGTGGTTTCATCTAATTTTAGATGTTCATTAATTACTGTAATATTATTTACTTCTTTGGGAGTGTTAAGCATAGTGCTTCTTCTTAAAAGAGCTTTAACCCTTGCAACGAGTTCTAGAGTATTAAAAGGCTTGGCAAGATAATCATCTGCTCCAAGAAACAGGCCGTCAATTTTATCAATATCTTCACCTTTAGCAGATAAAAATATTATAGGGGTATTATTTTTCCCTCTAATTTTTCTTAAAACTTCTTTGCCATCAAGCTGAGGCATCATTATGTCCAATATTATAATATCTATTTGTTCCTTTTCAAAGATTTCTAATGCTTCCTTACCATTAAATGCTTTATAAGTATTATAGCCATTATTCTTCATATAAAAATCTATTAATTCTACAATTTCCTTATCATCGTCTACAATTAAAATTGAATTCATTTTTTTACTCCTTAATTGCCAAATTGACAATTGTTTTATAATTTCCTATATTAAGTAGTTTAATATGCTTATTAAACTGCGTCAAGTTCAAGCTATTAAGCCCTTTAAATACTCTTAGCCTTGTAAAAACAGCTTTTCTGTAGGAAACTTTTAAATCAAAAATTATTTTAGAAGTAAAAATTATCACAAATTTAATGCTGTATTAAGTTTACATTAATAAAACATTAATTTTAGCAATATATACTTATATTAAATTCAAAAAATTGAATGCTTGAAACTTAGGAGGCAACATCATGATAAAAAAAGTATTATTAATTTTTGTGGCAATTTTAGCTGTAGCAGGAGGCATATTGTTTTTCTCACCAGCTAAAGCTGAGGATTCGCAAAGAATCTTTACTTCAAAAGAAATATCAAATTTAGAGGAAATATCATTAAATGGGGATTTTGATGTTAATATTACATCTTCTGATTCAAGGGATATACAATGCAGCTTTTCTAAGCTTAAAAAAGGATTTGTATTTGGAACTTATAACTTTGAAGCCAACATAGAAAATAATGTTTTAAATGTTACCTCAGACAGTAAAATAGGTACATTTTGTATTGGTGGTTGTGAAAATTTAAGATTGAATATCGATATACCAAAAAGTTATAAAAATAAACTATATATAAAATCTAAATTAAGCAAAGTAAACATATTAAATTCAAATTCAAAGGATATACAATGTGATGTACATGATAGCAATATCAAAATTTCCTTAGATAATATATGTGGTAATATTACTGTAAATTCAAACTTAGGAAATATAAACTTAAAACTTCCTAAAGATGAAAAATTTAATTTATCTGCTAAATCACATATGGGTGAAGTAACTAATAATCTTGCTTCAAATGTAGATCATTCTTTAAAAGAAAAGAATATTAATCTTTCATCTTCAGATGGTAATATAACTATATCAGGCAGCTAATTTGTTTTAACTGCAGCATTCTCACATGGTGCTGCAACCTTTCCACATGCAAATGATAATATTATTGCTGCTATAACACATATTGCTGCGGCAATACATGTAACCTTAGTTGCAAATCCAAATTCTGCCTGCCATAGTAATGTACTTTTTAACCCCTTTGATATGAATGTAGATGCTGAATTGTTCATGCTAAAGGCAATAAGTGCTGCAGAAATTGCCTCCCCTGACATCATCCCAAAAGTTCTCATCGTACCAAGAGCTGCTGAAGCAACTCCCCTTCTATCTGCAGTTACACTTCCCATTACTGCACTAGTATTAGGCGTTTGAAAAAGTCCTCCCCCAAAACCATATATAAAGAAAACTGCAGTTATCATCAAAATTGGTGTTGAAGCATTAAATCCTCCAACGAATAAAGTAGCTAATGTCACTACCGCAAGTCCAATACATCCTATATAGCGGCTGTCAAAATTATCTGAGATTGCACCACTTAATGGAGCTGCTATAATCATAGCTATTGACATAGGTAACATCATTACTCCAGACATAAAAGGTGTGAACATTTTCATCTTCTGTAAATAATACGGAGCTAGAAAAGCTAGAATAAATTCTCCCATATAAAAAAACATAGTTGCAAAGGTACTTCCTGTAAAAACTTTATTTTTAAAAAGCTCCATGTTAAGTATTGGATGCTTTGCTTTCTTTTCAAACATTATAAATAATACGAGTGCAAAAATACCTCCTAAAAGAAAAAAAATACTTCCTATATTAAAATAGGATTTACTCAAAAGGTTTAATGGAAGTAGAATTAAGAAAATAGCAGCAATAATTAATGTACTCCCGGCAAAGTCAAATTGAACTTCATTTCTTCTTTTATCATCTTTTCTAATAACTTTAATAGCTAATACAGAAACAATTATACCAATTGGAATATTTATAAAAAATATACTGCTCCAGCCTACCTTAGAAGCTATAAGTCCTCCTAATGCCGGACCTGTACAAACAGCTACAGCTACAGAAATAGCTATCATTCCCAAGGATTTTCCTCTATTTTTAGGATCTACTGTATCAATTATAATTGGACTTCCACTAGAAGAAATCATAGAAGCTCCAATTGCCTGAGTAATTCTAAAAACAATCAACATGACAATAGAAGTTGATAGTGCACAAAAAAGAGAACTTATTGTAAATGAGATTAAACCTGCCACATAAACTTTCTTATGTCCAAGGATATCAGAAAGTCTTCCAAACGTAAGTTGTGTTGCACCAAGTACCATTAAGTAACCTACTATTACCCATTCTATAGATGACATACTGGCATGAAAATACGACTGCATTATCGGCAGGGCAGTATTTACGACATTTACATCAAAGCTAGATATAAATGTACCAAGCATAATTATAATTACTGTACTTATTCCTGTTTTACTTTTCATTGAATTCATATTATAGCCTCCAAATTAGAATGTGAATATTTGTTCTTGTTTATGTTGATTATATTACGCCAAGTTTATCCATAAGTCAATATATAAATAAGAACTTTTATTCATATTTTTTATTGACAACCTATTATTATTCCTTTAAAATGTTGATATAAGGGATGTGATAACATGATAAATGAACGTAAAGTAAGAGAACCCCAGCAAAAAAGAAGTATAGAAAAAAAAGATAAAATACTTAAAGCCGGCTATAAATTAATTTGTAAAAATGGTTATTACAAAACAACAACCTCAGAAATAGCAGCAGAAGCTGGTGTTTCAATAGGATGCCTTTATTCTTACTTTAAAGATAAACATACAATTTTTTTAGATCTCCTTAAAAAATATCAAGAACAATTTGATAAGCTTCGAGATGAATTTATGAATAAAATGCTGCTTTTTAAATCACCAGAAGAATGTTTCCGTGAATTCATGTTAATACTTATAGATATTCATGATAAGTCTGTGGATTTTCAAAGAGAAGTAAAAACACTTTACTACTATGATCCAGAAGTTGCAGCACTTTCAGATGAGCAAAGGAAAAAAATACAAGATGCTGCACTTTATTTTATAAAACTATATAAAGAATACATTGATATAGACGACTATGAAGCTGCCGCCATAGTTACATCACTTATTATAAATTCTGTAGTAGACGATGTTTCTTTTTATAAAAGTTCAATTGACAGGAATCGTATTATAGATGAGACTGTTAAAGCTCTATGTAGATATTTAAAAATGAAACCAATAAATCACTTAAATAAATATTAATACCTGCCATTATAGCTAAAATGGCAGGTATTAACAAATTTAAAGTCTTGCTTCCTTAACTTTTTGTACGAACTTCTTAGCAGTTTCAGTTACTTTATCATAGTCTCCAGTTTTTGCTCCACCAGTAAGTTTTCCACCTACTCCAACAGCAACGCAACCATTTTTAATCCACTGATCTACATTATCAAGACTTACTCCACCAGTAGGCATAATAGGAACCTGTGGTAGAGGTGCCTTTATCCCCTTTACTATGCTTGGACCATAGGCACTTCCAGGAAATAATTTTATTATAGATACACCAGCTTCCATTGCTGTTATCATTTCAGTTACAGTCATACAACCTGCCATATAAGGTATCTGATATCTATTGCATAGTTTAGCAGTTTCTAAATTGAAACCAGGACTTACAATGTATTTGGCTCCTGCAAGTATTGCTATTCTTGCAGTTTCACTATCTAAAACTGTTCCAGCACCTAATATTAATTCATCTTTGGGAAACTTACTTTTTAAAGAAGCTATTACTTTATCTGCATCAGGCACTGTAAAGGTAAGTTCAATTGCAGGTATGCCACCATCTATGCATGCTTTAGAAATTTTTTCGGCAGATTCTGGAGTCTCAGCTCTTACAACAGCTACTACACCTACTTCTTCAATTTTTCTTAGAGTTTCAATTTTTTCAATCATTGCATATATCTCCTTACTTAAAATTATTTTTTACAGTAATTTTATAAATATTTCATGCGTTCCATATATTTTTCATTAATATCAACATATATAAGTCAAATAAAACTAAATTTACATTGCATCATCTAAATCATTTAAATCTCTTCCAGTGACATCTTCAGAAACATAAGAACTAAAGAATGTACTTAAAGAAAAAACAATAAGCATTACAGCAACTGGAACCCAACTGCCTGAAACTGCTGATACCCAACTAGCTGCAATTAAAGGTCCAAAACCAGTAGCTATAAGACCTGCTACTTCTTTAGCAAGAGAAACCAGAGTAACTCTATTTTTTGATCCAAATAATTCACTTAACGTTACATTTTCTAAAGCAAACATTCCTTGACAACCAATATTTAAACCAATTACTAGTCCAATAGTTAGTAAAACAACATTTTTTGAATTAATCATCATCATCATTGGAATTGCATAAACTGCCATGGCAAGTGATAACGTCATATATACTTTTCTTCTTCCAAATTTGTCACCAAGATATCCGACCACAGGAATAGTTATAAAAGATATTAAAGATGAAATAATATTGGCATTTGTTGCAACAGTTTTTTGCATCAAAAGAACAGTAACAACAAAACCAGCTAGATATGTTTGTAGAACACCACTATTGCCGGCTTGTCCAAAACGTAATCCCAAAGCAACTACAAAACTCTTTTTTCCTTTTCTCTTAACTATAACTGGTTTACTATTTTTTTCTATTTCTTCTCTTTCTTTTAAAAGCAACTTTTTCTTCTCTGCCATAACTGGACTTTCTTTAACAAAAATTCTAATTAAAATTGCTGCAATCATGACAATAAAGGAGGCGAAAAATGGAATTCTCCATCCCCATGTAAGTAAATCGTTTGCACTAATATTTGTTAGAATGATAGTCCAAATTAAATTCGCTAATAATGTACCAGATGAAGTTCCTAAACAAACTAAACTACCAATCAAACCTCTATTTTTCACCTTTGAAAACTCAGCAACCATAACACCAGCACCACTTATTTCTGCTCCAGCACCTAAACCCTGAAAAATTCGTAGTACAACTAATCCTATTGGAGCTAATATGCCAACTTTTGCATAAGTAGGCAAAAAACCTATAAGTGTGGATGCAAGTCCCATAAGAGTTATAGTAACAAAAAGAACTGTTCTACGTCCCATTTTATCACCAATTCTTCCAAAGATATATGCTCCAACTAACCTAGCAACATATCCAGCTCCATATGTTCCCATGGACATTATTAAACCCATGGCAGGACTTGCATTTGGAAAAAATATTTTATTAAAAACAATAGCTGCTGCAAGAGAATATAACTGAAAATCCATAAATTCCATTGCAGTTCCAAGCCAGCCACTTGCAGCAACTTTAACTAATTCTTTTGTTTCGATTTGATAAGTATTATTATCACTTTTCTGCATTTTTACTACACCTTCTTTACTATTTATAAAAAATTTAACTTTATTTTCTAATATACAAAAATAATTTTAGCTACTCATCAAAGGTAAGAATCATTTTTTTAACCTCTTCAGAGTGTTCGTCAATAAAATCAAAAGCTTTTTCAATTTCATCAAACTTAAATTTATGTGTAATTAATCCATCATTTTTCAACATTCCAGATTCCATTAGACGAATGACATTAGCAAATTGATATGCTTGTAATCTAGTACCTACAACAGTTAATTGATTTTTTGTAATAGGTAATTGTGGAATTTGTGATGCTTTTTCAGAAAAGCCTAAAACAACAATAGTACCTGCTGGTGATGCCAAATTAAATCCAAGTTCAAATGTCTTTGGAGATCCAACTGCATCAATAACCTTATTTACGCCTTCTCCATTTGTCCAATCTTTAACTGCCTCCTTAATATCTTCCTTTGCAACATTGACAACTCTATCTGCACCATTTTCTTTAGCAAATTTCAACTTATCATCAACAACATCTGTTATCATTACTGTAGCACCTTTGATCTTGGCTAATTTAAGGATACATATACCTATAGGTCCAGCACCTTGAACAAGTACAGTATCTCCAACACCAACATTACCACGCGCTGTAGAATTAGCACCAATTGTATATGGTTCAGCTAATACTGCCGTATCCCAATCTAAATCTTTACTTATTACATGACATTGTTTTTCAGGTATTGTAAAGTATTCTCTCATACCGCCATCTTCATGAACACCAAATACAGATAAATCTTTACATACATTAGGCATACCATGACGACATGCATAACATTTTCCACAATAGTTAATTGGTTCAATTACAACATGATCACCAACATTAAGATTTTTTACATCACTACCTATTTCAACAACTTCACCAACAACTTCATGTCCCATAACTCTTGGTAGTGTAGCCAATGGATTTTCACCATGATACAAGTGAACATCAGATCCACAAATGCCAACTCTTTTTGTTTTTATTAAAACTTGATCTGATTTTGCAATTTTAGGTATCTCTACCTCTTCAACTCTAAGATCATCTTTTCCATAAACTCTTGAAATTTTCATAACTTTTTCCTCCCATTCCATTTATATAAATTTAGCTAAATTTTATTTAGTAATAACGCTAAATTAGTAACTTGACTTCTAATTAGAAGCTTTATAGAAAACCTCTTATAACAAAAACACTTAATACATAGCAAATATTTGATATTCTAAACATACCCTTAAACTTGTGCACTAGAAAACGTTTTTTGGATATTAAAAAATAATAAAAACTGTTTCAACACATTTGTTAGTTAATTTAATTTGTGATATATTAAATTTTGAAGATGCCTAAACATTTTATATCATAATTTGTTATGTTAAGATGGTAGTCTTTATCCTAACAAATTATGATATGTCTTTTTTTATTTATATAAATTAATTTCTATTTACTCATTTTATTGATTGCTTCCCACAATCCATTTAAATAAGTTACCCCAAGAGCCCTGTCATATAATCCATATCCAGGTCTTGCCTTTTCATTCCATATCATTCTTCCATGGTCAGGCCTAATATAACCTTCAAATCCTATATCATGATATGCTTTCATTATTTCAAACATATCAAATGAGCCATCACTTGATAAATGTGATACTTCATGGAAATGTTTTTCAGATAGTATTTTTATATTTCTAACATGGGCAAAATGTATTCTTCCCATAGCTCCAAAATATCTTATGAGTTCAGGTATATTATTTTTAGTGCTTGATCCTAATGCTCCACTGCATAAAGTTATACCATTATAAGGACTATCCACCATTTTTACTATTCTCTCTAAATTTTCTTTTGAATGTACTATTCTAGGAAGTTCAAATACATTCCATGCAGGATCATCTGGATGTACTGCCATTTTTACATCATACTTTTCACATGTTGGTATTATTGCTTTAAGAAAATATTTATAGTTTTCAAATAACTTTTCCTCATCTATATTTTCATACAGCTTCAATACATTTTTTAATTCTTTAAGTCTGTCTGATTCCCAGCCTGGAAGTGTAAACCCATTTGAATTTTCTTCAGTACTTTTGACAAGATCAATTGGATCTATTCCCTTTAACTTATCATCATCATAAAACATTGCATAAGATCCATCCGGAAGTTTATATGCAAGATCTGTTCTAAGCCAATCAAATACTGGCATAAAATTGTAACATATTACTTTTATACCTGATTGTCCTAAATTCTTTATTGTTTCTTTATAGTTTTCTATGTACTTGTCCCTAGTTGGTAATCCAAGCTTTATATCTTCATGAACATTTACACTTTCTATAACTTCAAGTTCCAAACCATGAGCTTCTATGTTTTTCTTATATTCAAGTATTCGCTCCATAGGCCATACCTCTCCAGCTGGAATATCAGGTAAAAATCCTACAACTCCTTTAACTGCTGGTATTTGACGTATTTGATCAAGTGTAACACTATCATCATTTTCGCCAAACCACCTAAATGTCATCTTCATAAAAAACATCCCTTTCTCTAATTAGCAATTTAAATATTTTCTAAGTGTGTTTCTAACTGCACCATCTCCTGTAATCATCTCAGCAAAATAATTTTCAACTTTTTCTCCAAGTCCAACTTTATAAAGATCTGAACCAAATATATCTTCATTTGAAAGTATTGGTTTCAAGGTTCCATCTACATACTTTCCTCCAAGTTTTACACCTGACAAATATTTTTTCAGTGTTTCTAAAAGTGGATCTGAACTAATTTCAAATTTTTCACCTTTATCATCTATTCCAAGCATATATCTGCACCATCCTGCAATAACAAGAGGTATATATTTTAAAGATTTTGGATCTAAATCATCTCTTTTTACATATTCCTTAATTGTCTCTCCAAATCTTATTCCAACTTTTTGTGATGTATCAGTTGCAATTCTCTGTGGAGTATCTGGTATATATGGATTTGGTAGTCTTATTTTGATAACTTCTCCTATGAAATCTTCAGGGGCAATTACTCCAGGATTTGTAACAACAGGCATTCCTTCATCATATCCTATTTTCTTTATAAGTTTTGTAATGCAATCATCTTTCATTTCATCTGCAATCAAAGTATATCCAAGCAAACATCCAAATACAGCCATAGATGTATGAAGCGGATTAAGACAGGTACATACTTTCATCCTCTCAACTTTTTCTACTGTTTCTCTATTTGTAAAATACACTCCTGCATCTTCAAGAGGCATACGTCCATTTGGGAAACTGTCTTCAATGACAAGATACTGCGGTCCTTCGGTATTTACAAACGGTGCTATATAAGTATTTTTGCTTGTTATAATAGGCTCAATGTTATTTAGCCCAATTGAATTAAGTAGTTTTTTAACTTTGTCAGAAGGTCTTGGTGTAATTTTATCTATCATACTCCAAGGAAATGTAACTTTTTCTTCATTATTTATATAATCAATGAATTCCTTCTCAACTAATTTATTCTTAGTCCATTCATTTGCAATTGTATTAATGGAGTTATATAATTTTTCTCCATTATGGGAGCAGTTATCCATACTAACTACTGCAATTGGAAGCTCTCCTGATTTAAATCTTGTATATAAAAGTGATGTAACTTTAGACATTACATTACTAGGTTTAAATGGTCCATTTTTTATATCTTCAGCTACTTCATCTGTAAAGCTTCCATTTAAATTTTTTAATTTATATCCCTTCTCAGTTATAGTAAAGCTTATCATTTGGAGTGAAGGATTTGAGAACATTTCATTAAGCCTTTTCCAATTTTCTTCTCTTTTGCCATCTGCAGCAATACTTTCTCCAATACTTGCAATTACAGTATTACTTAGCTTTCCATCTGGATTCATAATTACTTGAAGACTCAAATTGTCATAAGGTGTATATATTTTATCTATGATTTCATAATCATAAGTTTCCACTGCAACAATTCCAGTATCAGCCTTTTTTAAATTTAAAAGTTTTTGCTGAAGTGCAGCTATAAATCCCCTAAAAATATTGCCTGATCCAAAATGAACCCATTTTGGATTTTCTATAGTTTTTTTGCACATTTCATCATAATCAAACTCAGGTAATTTTATGTCTACTTTATTCCAGTCATCTTTTTTCTTTATACCTTCCTTATTTAAATCCACATTGCTACCTTCTTTCTAAAAATATTTACTTTGCAAAATTAAAAAATTTTGTATAACTCATTTTTATCATGCCTCCTTAAATAAGCATTTAACATTTAATAATGTCTAAAAGAATATATATTCTTTTGAAATTGTGATATAATATATTTTGTATAATTTTTTACTTTGAGATTTTGTTAAGAATACTCGTATCCCATTTTAGAATATTCTTGACAAATCTCTTTTTTTAATAATAACGTTTGCATGTAACCTAAATATATAAACTTACAAGTTTATATATTTATTTAAAATATTCCTGATACTTCTCTTTTAATTTAACCGAATCAAAATTAACCATAGTCAGGTGCTCTCTCATAACTTTATCAGCTATATCTGGCTTTTTATCTCTTATTGCATCTGTAATTACCAGATGTTGTGAATATACATTATCTATTTTTAACTTCAAAGACAATGATAATACACGGATACGTTGAAAATCTGCTTCAACTTGACAAATTGTATCCCAGGTTCTTTTTTTATTGCATCCTTCAAAAATTGTCCTATGAAATTCCTCATCTGCTTGAAAAAAACCTGTGTAGTCGTTTTTATCCATACACATTTTTTCAACTTTCAAATTCATTTCAAGGAAAAACATTTTTTCTTCTGGAAACTCATTACATGCAAGTTTAACTACTGCTCTCTCGACATGCTCACGCAAAAATCTTGCTTCTTCTACAGCATCCAAATCAATAAGTGACACAAAAGTTCCTTTTTGTGGATATACATCCAATAGTCCTTCTTGAGATAAAAGTAAAAACGCTTCCCTAACCGGAGTTCTACTTACATCAAACTTTTCTGAAATACCTTTCTCAGAAATACTAAGTCCTGGCTTTAAATGCAATTTTATAATCTCTTCTTTTAAAATTTGATATAACCTTTTACTTGTTAACTTTTTTCCTGTCTCAAGAATCATTTATTAATTCTCCTTCTTTTTAATCATACAACCATACTACCATACAACCATACTTGTATGGTAGTTATGCTTTTATTATAGCATATACTTTCATAAATTCAATATATTTTGCTAAAATAAACAGAGTTTTTATATTCTAATTATTTTTACTTATAAATTCATCAAGATGAATTTTATCTGGATAACCATCATTATCACCTGCAGACATTACAGCAAGTGCTCCTATAGCATTTCCTCTTTGCACTGACTCTTTAATATCTAAACCTTCCAACAATCCACTTATGAGTCCAACTGCAAATCCATCTCCTGCCCCTACTGTGTCTACAACTTTTCCTACCTTAAAGCCCTTTACTATAAAGGAATCATCTTTAGACTTTACATAAGCACCTTTACTGCCAAGTTTTATAATAACAATTTTAACTCCCTTATCTAAATAAAAATCTGCAATATCGTCTGGATTATCACTTCCTGTCAATATTAATCCCTCACTTATTCCTGGAAGCACAATATCACTCTTAAATGCTATATCATTTATTACACGTTTCATTTCTTCTTTATCTTTCCATAGAGGTAATCTTAAATTAGGATCAAATGTAATTGTAACATTATTTTCCCTAGCAATTTCTAATAATTTATAAATAGACTCCCTGCAATTTTTAGACAGTGCTGGGAATATACCCGTTAAATGAATATGCTTTAGTCCATTTACATCAAGTTTTTTCAAATCCTCTACTGAAAAATGAGATGCTGCAGAATTCTTTCTAAAATAAAATATCTTTGGATCCCCATAACTAACTTTTGATTTCAATTGGTGTCCCGTAAAATATTCATCAGTTTCCCCTATAAAATCTGTTCCTATTTTTTCTTTTTTTAAGCTTTCTTTTATAAAATATCCAAAAGGATCTTGTCCTATTTTAGTAATATATTGTGTAGAATGTCCTAGTCTCGAGAGTCCAACACATACATTAACTTCTGCTCCCGCTAAAAACTTTTCATAAAATTTCACATCTTTTAGTTCTTTATCAATTTCACTTTCTCCAGTGGCAGCAAACAATATCAATGGCTCTCCAATAGTTAAAAATTCACTCATTATATAGTTCCTCCATTTTCATAAATTAATCTGTATTTATTTAGACACTTTAATTTATTTTTTATAGAAACCGGTTTACATTTGTTGTACACAAGTTTATTTAAGTACAGTAGACCCTCTTATTTCAAGTTTAGATCTTAAATAAATACATATATTTTTCTCACCTTTGTCCTGATTTATTTTATCTAAAAGTATTTTTGCCGATCTCATTCCAATGTCATAGGATGGTTGTGATATAGTAGTAATTCCAGGTGATATCAAAGATGCCCATCCCCAATTATCATACCCGCAAATTCCTATATTCTCAGGTATTTTTAAATTAAATTTATTTATACACTGCAGTACATTTAAAAGCACTACTCCATTAACAGCAAATATTGCCTTACTACCCTTATAATTATTCAAGAAATCAAATAAACTAAGTTCCACACTTCCTGTATCATGTCTATCTATAGTATAAACATTAAAATTGGAACTATTTAATCTGTTATTACAAGCATCTAAAAACGCTTTTTCTCTCTCAATCCTCACACTTATTTTATCTACATGCTGAGTAAATAATGCTATATTTTTAAACCCAGAATCAATTAAATAATTTATAGTTTTAAATGTCATATCATAGTTATTACTTGTAACAGAATCAAATACCTTATCATCTATAATTCTGTCCATAGTTACAACTGGAATACCTTGATCCAATATATCTTTTAGTAATTTTCCATTATATCCAGTACCGTTTATTATCAATCCATCTACACTCTGGGATGTAAGAGAAAGAAGATATTCTCTTTCCTTATCTTTATCATTATCCGTATTGGCTATTATAACCTTATATCCATACTTTCGACATTCATCATCTACACCTTTTATTAACAAAGAAGAAAATGGATTGGTCAAATCTGCAATTATAATTTGTATAAGCATACTCTTTTTAAGTTTTAAACTTCTGGCCATACTATTCGGTTTATAATCTAATTCATCTATTACCCTTTCGATATTTTTTCTAGTCTTTTGTGACATATATTCAAATTTTCCGTTTAAATATCTGGATACTGTTGATTTAGACACTCCTACTTTTTTAGCCACATCATCAATTACAATTTTTTTCTCAGGCTTTATGTATATCACCTCTTCTTTTAGAAACCGGTTTACTAATATTATAGTATCATTTAAAATTATCACTTTCAATAACTAATTAAATATTTCTCTCTTTCACAAAACATTTATTAAATTAATTTTTATTTACCGAAAATGAATTTAACAGCTATTAGCACCATTAAAATGCCAAATAATTTTCTCATAATATCTACTGGTATAACATGAGACATTTTAGCGCCTAAAACTGAACCTATAACTAAAAATATACATATTAATATTCCTGCTTTAACATCGACATGACCTTCTTTGTAATAGTCTATAAATGCAAGTATACCTACCGGTGGTAACAAAATTGCAAGAGATGTGCCCTGGGCTTTTAACTGAGTGAATCCACATAGATAAATTAATGCAGGTACTATTATGATTCCACCACCTATACCAAATAATCCACTCAAAATACCTGCTATACATCCAATAACAATAAATAAAATAATATTATTCACTATTTTTAACCTCCTAATTTTGTTACATAATATTCTAATTCCATTATGTTCCACACCTATTGTAATCTATAACTAACTTTCAATTCTACTTTAATATTTTATCCCGTAACTAACCATTTTAATACTCCAACGCACTCTATGAAAGGAACTGTTAATAAGCATCAGATGGAGTTAAAACTCCATCTGATGCTTAGAAATTTGCTTATAAGTATATTAGCAGATTATTTGAAGTATAGCCCACTTCAATGGAAGTGGGCGTGCTACAAGTAAGTAGTCATCAGATAAATAGATTAACGTTAGAATCCTCTGCTTCTCCTAGATAGTATCCTACACCACCTACTTTAACTCCATCTATTAGTTCTTCTTGTTTAAGTCCCATTACATCCATACTCATCTGACATGCAACTATTTCTATTCCACTGTCAATAGCTGCTTTAATTAGCTCATCCAGTGAAGAAACATTTTTATTTCTCATTACCATTTTCATCATTTTTGTACCCATACCAAGCATATTCATTTTAGAAAGTTTTAATCTTTTAGCTCCTCTAGGCATCATAAAGCCAAACATCTTATCCATAAATCCCTTTGAAACACTAACTTTTTCATGCTTTCTTAAAATATTAAGTCCCCAGAAGGTAAAAAACATTGTAACTTTTTTACCCATAGCAGCTGCTCCATTAGCTATTATAAAGGATGCTAACGCTTTATCCAAATCTCCACTAAACACAACTAATGTTTTATTGTCTTTCTGTGCAATGGTGCCATTATTTACTGATTCACTATTTTGAGCTGCTTGTTTTTTATTGCCTTTTCTTATAAAAGCTATTATATTACCTTTATCTTTTTTCCTGTCAAGAAGTTCATTATTAGTTCTTTCACACCAAGATTTTATATCCTCATAAAATCCCTGATCTGATGCCATTACCTTTAATACTTCTCCTTCTTTCATATCCTGTATATTACTATTAACACGCATTAAAGGTCCTGGACAGCATATTCCACAAGCATCAAGGTTTTTGTCAAAGCCTCCTTTTTTATAGGCTTCATCAGCTTCTTTATATTCATTTAAATTACTTTCCAAACTTACATTAGATTTTTTTCCTCTTAAATCCATAGAACCGCCTTTACCACTATTACTCATTACAACATCTCTTGGTTTGAACTTACTCATAGTATAGGTTTTATATCCACCTGTTAGATTTTTGGCTTTAAATCCATTAGCCCTTAAAATTCTTGCAGCTATATACCCCCTAAGTCCTACTTGACAATAAACTAATATTTCTTTGTTTTTATCCAGTTCATTCATTCTAGCTCTTATATCTTCTGAAGGTATATTTATAGATCCTTCTATGCTGCCGTTGCTGCATTCTAATTCAGTCCTCACATCAACAAGCTGTGTTTTATCCTTATCTCTGTTATCTATATTCTCTGGAAGTATTATTTCATCTTTGCCGCTTAAAACGTTTTCCGCTATAAATCCAGCCATATTTACAGGATCCTTAGCTGAAGAATAAGGCGGTGCATATGCAAGTTCCAATTCTGTTAAATCGTAAACCGTTCCACCAAGCCTCATTGTAACGGCTATATCATCTATTCTCTTATCTACTCCAGCATATCCAAAAGCTTGAGCTCCTAGTATATTTCCGACCTTATTAAAAATAAGCTTTATTGTCATTGGCACTGAACCTGGATAGTAGCCAGCACTTGAATTGGGATGAAGGTATATAGCCCTATATGGTATGTTCTTTGCTTTTAATGTCCTCTCATTATTTCCTGTGCTTGAACCTGTCAATCCAAATACTTTAATAATTGATGTTCCCATAGTTCCTTTATAAACTGAATTTAAACCACATACATTATCTGCTGCAATTCTTCCTTGCTTATTTGCTGGTCCAGCAAGTGCAATGGCAGTTTTACTTCTATTTATAAAATCAACTACTTCAATAGCATCTCCTACTGCATATACACCTTTCACCTTAGTTTCCATTTTATCGTTTACTATTATATGACCTTTAGGTCCGAACTCTATTCCTGACTCTTTTAAAAATGCTGTATCCGGTTTTACACCTATTGCAAGTATAACTATATCTGAATACAAAGTTTTTCCACTGTTTAGAATTACATTTACTCCTGTTCCATCTTCTTTAAATTCTTTAACTCCATCATTTAATACAATTCCTACGCCGTTGTCCTCTAATTCCTTCTCTGCAAAAGTTACCATTTCTGAATCAAAAGGTGCTAATATGTGTGGTGCCCCTTCAACTAAAGCTACATTTAAACCTCTCTCTTTAAGGTTTTCTGCCATTTCAACACCAATGAATCCTCCACCAATTACAACTGCATTCTTTATATTTTCATTATCTACATAAGCTTTTATTCCATCAGTATCAGGTACATTTCTTAATGTAAATATCTTATCACTTTGTATTCCAGGAATAGGAGGCTTAACTGGAGTTGCTCCTGGTGATAAAATTAAATAATCATAGCTTTCTTCATACTCACCCTTGTCTCTACTGCTAACCTTTACTTTTTTACTTTTAGTATCTACTGTTATTACTTCACTATTTACTCTAACATCAATATTAAAACTTGCCTTCATGGCCTCAGGAGTTTGCACTAATAATCTTTCTCTTTCCTTTATAGTTTCTCCAATATAATAAGGTAATCCACAATTTGCAAAAGATATATATTCGCCTTTTTCAAATAATATTATTTCTGCATTTTCATCAAGTCTTCTAAGTCTAGCAGCAGCTGATGCTCCTCCAGCTACTCCACCAACTATCACTACTTTTTTCATATATATTTCCTCCAATCATTATATTCTCCATTATCTAAAAGACTTTTAACTATCAACCAGATATGATAATAATTTAAGTATCTCAGCAGTTGCATTATATTTATTAAAATTCTTATCTATAATTTTTCCCTTCTCTTCAAATATCATGTATGATATTGCATTTATATATTCAGATATAGCGATATAATTATCAATAATTTTTACTAAAACATATCTTTTCCATTATATTTTAAATTTTAATCCATAATGCTCAGTATTAATATTTACTTCTTCTAAAAATGTAAAATCTAAATTTTCAACTATATTCCTTAATTCTTCTTTTGATATTCTTTCATTTACAGATGGACCATCTTTCATATCTCTTTTATCCCAATCAATTATATAAACATATCCTTTATTTTTTAGTACTCTTTTTACTTCAGTGAAAAATCTTACCTTATCCTCTATTTCATGAACAACATTACATACAAAAACATAATCAATAGAGCTATCTTCTACTGGGAAAGAATATTCTTCACTCTTTTTAAATTCTATATTTGATATATCTTCTGCTTTTTCTCTTGCAATATCAAGAATTTCCGTCATTATATCTACACCAATTACATTTCCATTAGTAATAATTTTTGATGCTGGTATAGTAAAATAACCTATACCGCAGCCTATATCTATCAATGTACCTTTATCCCCTATTTTAAACTTTTTTAAAATTTCTTCAGGAGGCATACTCTCTCTTCTTTTTGGATTATCCAATTTCTCTAACTTTTTAATATCAAATTTATGCATTTAACCACTTCCCCTCATTCCACAATTGTTTGTATTTTTAACATGAAGAAGAATTGGGACTACTTATAGTGAATCCTGGGCTAAACCAATTATTTGAATAATCAATAATTGATCCATTTACATACGCTTCGAGTTCCAAATTATAAACAATATTCATGCCTTCTACTTTAACAAGTATATCGTCATTATTTTTTAACTCATCCAGAGCTAATTGTAATTTTGGACCACCTCAGCCATAACCTCCAAAACTAATCCTTAACATTGCATTTACCATACTCTCATCTTTTTGCTTAATTTTATTAAACTTTTCAACTGCCCGCTTAGTAACCTTAACCATAGTAAATTCACCTTCCTTTAATATTTTTATCTTAATCTATATTTAAATATAACAAATTATTTTTAAGTTAAATTTATATTGTTATATTTAAATATAGCAATATAATAGTTAAAAAATTTTTTCCTATTATTTATTTAAAACATGATTTAAGCCTTCAAAAGTATGTTCTATAATTTCTGCACACCCTATACCATTCCTCTTTAAATCTTTACATGTCTCTGTGCCATATTTTTGTTTTACATCTTGCATTAATTCGTTTGTAAGTCCTCTCGCTTCATTTTTGTCTGTACCGTTCTCTCTTCCCTTTATAAAACCTATGATTACAGCTGCAGCTCCAACAGCTCCACATGTACTTCCAACAGTAAACCCTGCACCCATGCCACTGCCAAGGCTTATTGGAATGCTAGTACCATTCTTTTCATTATACGCCTTAATTATAGCTTCTCCACAGGTATATCCTTGCTTATGATATTCTGATGCCTTTGTCATAATATTACCTCCTAATAAATATATAATAACTTTCTTATATACTTATATTAAGATGCTATTTTATTTTTGTCAATATGCAAATTACATTTAGCATAAATTTTATTTACAATAGTTTTCCTTCAATACTTGTATTATATTAACTATCCTTTCGTCTTTAATAAAATAAGTTATTGTCAATCCACTTTTATTTGAATCCAATATTCTATTAGCTTTAAGTATTGATAAATGTTGTGACAAAGCTGGTTGAGTCAAATAACTCATTTTTTCATGAAGTTCACTTACTGTCATAGGCTTTTCTATTAAATAGCAAACTATCACCAATCTATTTTCATTAGACAATACTCTTAGTAGTTTTGATATTATTTTAGCTTTTTCTATTTCTCCCATTTATACCCTCCCATATTTTTATATATAATAGTTAAGAATGAAAAATTAATAGTTAATGTGAATATTTTTAAATTACGAAAGTTGAGTATCTATATAAGCACATTACTATATAGTTATATTATTGTTTTACTTAAATTTTGTCAATATGTGCATAGCATAATAAAACTTATCTTATTACAAAATTAAATAAATAACCGGTAAATACTATTCCGAATCCCAGTACTCCTGCTTCAACAAAACCAATAAAAAGCGGTACTGCAGAACATGAACAAAATGGTGTGACAATTCCAAGCAATGCTGCAAGAACATGCCCAATAAATGTACTTCATTTACTCTTTGCAAGTATCTTTTTTGTTTTTACTGAAACATATAAAATCTGAAGCATTTAGTCCAGCATAAAATAAGTCTAGTCTTTTAATATTTCGTTCAAATCCTTAAGTATTACTATTTTTCCTCTTTCTAATTTTATATATCCTCTTTTTTCAAGACCTTTTAGTTTCCTGCTAACAACTTCTCTAACCGAATCAACCTCAAAGGCTAATTGACTGTGTGTTGTATAAATTATATTACTATCTTTATTAATAAGTAACCTGATAAGCCTTGATTCTAAAGATTCATGAATTATTCTTTCTTTGTTCTCTATAACAATATTAAATTTATTATATAAATCTTTATATATATATGATAAAAACTCATTATTCTCTATAAGGTACTTTTCAACTATGTTAAATGGAATTATACATAGTTCAGAATCCTGAATCGCCTTACCTACTATTTTTAGAGATTTCAAGTTTGACAAACAACTCAAAGCTTCATGGCAAAATTCTCCTTCTTCTATATTATAAAGATTAGTTTCATCTCCATCTTCATTAATTTTTTGTATTTTTATTGTCCCTTTTATGACAAATGGAACTCCTTCACATGTTTCCTCTATTAATTTTACATACTCATTAAAATGTATAATTTTAAAAATTACTTTTCTTTTTAATATTTCATTATTATTTATATCGATTTTCTCTAATACCGGGTATGCTTTATATAAAGATTTTATACTTTTTAACCTATTGCTTAAATTTCCATCATGATTAACCATTTATTTTCCTCCACAATTTTGTCATATAATTACAATGATTTCAAGTCAATCTTATTATGTCCTATTGCCTTTTTAGGACATGCGCTTACACATTTTCCACATTGTATGCAATCAGGATGACTCAGGAGGTCACCTTTGTATTCATAAGGAACTATTCCTAACGAACACTTTTTTTCGCATATTTTACAAGAAACACAATTTGATGATACTTGTAGTACTTTTTTATTAGTTCTAAATTTTGATATTATTGATGCTATAGTTCCCATGGGACAAAAACTACACCAGATTCTATGATTATAGAATAAAGATAATATTATACCAATTATTGTCGTTACAACAATAATCCTATAAAATACCATTCCAATACCATAAAGATTTCCCCAATTTCGTTTAATTCCTAATGTAAACATAGTCATCATAAATACTACAACTAAAATTCTAAAATAATAAGATTTTAAAAGCTTAGGTACTTTTCTTTTATTACTAAATTTAGAAACTATATTATCATAAAAGTTTCCTCTTGGACATAAATTGCCGCACCAGAATCTCCCCTTAAATACAGACACAATTATAGGTCCTGCCATACAAATGACAGCTGCTACTGAGAATCTAAGGTCAATTAATCCCAATAATACAAATGCAATTAATAATGTAAATGAATACTTTTTCCACAATTTAAAAAATTTTTTCAAGTTAAATCCCTCCATTGCTTAGTTCTTATGAATTTATTATAAATTAATTATTTAAATATCTAAGTGACTTAGTCACACTAACATTCCCTGAAAATAAAAAAATAGTATAATACATTAAATTTGTAACCAAAAATCAATGTATTATACTATTTCTCATTTACTTATGCCATTTTCCCCTCATACCATTTCCCTGCATATGACCAGTATTACCGTTACAGCTATTTATATTATCATTTATATTTTCTTTTAAAGAATCACCCTGCTCTTTTGTAATTGTTCCCTTTGATACTGATTCATCAATAGATTTTGACTTTTCTTCAATTAGTGCTGTTCTGAATTCCTCTATAGTCATACCCTTGTCTTTTGCCAAATCATACATGGTCTTTCCTGAATTTAGACCATCAGTTATTTCCTTGTCCGTCATTCCAAGTTTGCCCTTTAATACAGAAGATACATAATCATAGCCTCTCATGGAAGTTATTCTTCCAAATCCTAATCCATGATTTGTATAATTAGTTGTTGTTTCTGCATAAACAGTGGCACTTGCTCCTACTACCAGCACCACCGCCAATGCTGCTAAAAAATTCTTTCCTTTCAATTTTCATTCCTCCTTAATTTTACTTTCAATTTGTTGGGTATACTATGATAATAAACAAATTTGAATATAAAAAAGTGTCCTAATTGTGTTATATTTATTAAAATTTACTTGAATGTATTTGCAATGAAATCACAATCATAACAATTATAGTCCACAATTATTTCACACTTTTAATTATTACGGATGATATAATCTAAACAAGATAACGAGGTGATACAAGATGGATAAAAATATTTTAATTGCTGATGATAATATAGAAATCATTAAAATCCTAAAGCCTTATATAGAAAAAGAGGGTTTTACCGTAATTTTTGCCCTTGATGGAGAAGAGGCATTATTAAAATTTAACCATTATAATCCACAGTTAATATTACTTGACATTATGATGCCTTTAATGGATGGATTTGAAGTTTGCAATAAAATAAGAGAAAAATCAAATACTCCAATAATAATGATAACGGCAAAAAGTGAAGATGCTGACAAAATTTTAGGGTTAAATTCCGGTGCTGATGATTATATTGTAAAGCCATTTAGCCCTGGGGAAGTAATAGCAAGGATAAAGGCTGTCTTAAGAAGGATCACTCTTCCTGAAAATAATGAAATGTCACTAATTAAATATAAATCTCTTGAATTAGACATTGACAATTACTCAGTTAAACTAAACAGTAAAAACATTAATCTTACAAAAAAAGAAATCGAGGTTTTATGGATGCTATCAAGTTCACCTAACAAAATAGTTTCAAGGGATGATTTACTGGACAGCATATGGGGTGTGAATTACTTTGGAGACCCAAGAACAGTGGATACCCATATAAAAAGGATAAGGTCAAAGCTTCACCTTAATGGACAATATAACTGGGACATTAAAACTATTTGGGGTATAGGATATAAATTTGAGGTAAAAGATGTTTAAAAAAAATATTACTTTTAAACTTACCCTTGGCTTTTTAACAATCGTTATCGTTTCAACTCTTTTAATTGGAATTATTGCATTAAGTATATTTAAAAATAACATCTATGAAATCAAAAGAAATAACATGAAAAAACATGCTTTGGAAATTTCAAATACTATTAGCCCTTATATGTCTGAAAACACTAAAGAAAAAGATTTTGTAAATATTGTAAATTTAATAAACTCCATCGATAACGCAAAACTTTGGATACTGGATTCTAGTAAAAATATTATAAGTGCATCAAATAATAAAGATAATGTTCTCACTAGCATTAACTATGCTGATGTGAAAAAAACATACAATTCTATTACTGAAAAAGTATTCACTGGTGCAGAAACATACGATGAAATATACAACCCTTACTATAAAGAATACATGATGACTACAGCAGTTCCAATAAAAAATAGCAGCAGCACTGTAATAGGTGCAGTAATTCTTAATTCTTCTTTATATGATTTATCAAATTCTATGAACAAATTTTTTATATATATAGTTTTAACTCTTATAGGCGAAATATGCCTTGCTGGATTTATGGGATATTATTTTTCCAAAAATATATCTAAACCATTAAAAAAAATAAATTCATCTGCACTTGAACTGGCAAGAGGTCACTATGGAATAAAGACAAATATCTACCAAAAAGATGAAATTGGCGAATTATCAAATTCATTTGATTTATTATCTCTAAAACTTGAGTACACCATAGATAAGCTTTTTGAAGAAAAAAATAAGTTAAGTAATATACTGAAAAGTATGAACGAGGGTATTTTATCTCTAGATACAAATTTTCATATTATAAATATGAATCAATCTACCTTAGACCTACTGTCTTTAAAAGACATTGAATCAGGCACAAAAGTTAATGAAATATTACTAAATTTAAATGTAATTGAAGAATTTAATTTTGCTATATCAAATAATACTAAAAACTCTATTGTAAAAGAATATCTAAATAAAGTATTAAATTTTTCTATATCTCCTATAAAAAATAACTTAAATCAAATTATAGGTGGTGTAATTCTTATTCAAGATGTAAGTGAAAAAGAAAAACTTGAACAGATGCGTAAAGATTTTATTTCAAATGTTTCTCATGAGTTTAGAACCCCCTTAACTGTTATAAAAGGTAATTTAGAATCAGTTATAGATGGAGTAACAAAGCCAGCATATATAACTGACACATGCATTACACTTTTAAAAGAAACTAACAGGCTTGAACGAATGGTTAAAGACTTGCTCAATCTAAGTAAATTGGAGTCTGGTAAATTAGAGATTGATTTTAATAAACTGGATATCAATATGCTAGTTAATGATACCATACGAAGTATTAAACCCATAATAGATGCTAAATCCATAGATTTGCAGCTATCTTTACAGAATAATTTACAACCCTTATTTAGTGACTATGACAAGTTGAAGCAATTACTCATAATATTTTTAGATAATGGAATTAAGTTTTCACAAAATAAAGGTAAGTTGAAGATATCCTCATATTCCCATAGTGAAAATGTTTGTATAACTATTGAAGACAATGGTATTGGTATACCTAAAGATGAAATTCAATATTTAGGCGAAAAATTTTTCAAAGCTGATAGATCAAGAACTTCAAACACTGGCGGAACCGGACTTGGACTTTCAATTGCAAAAAGATTAGTAAAAGTTTTAAATGGACATTTTTCTATAGAAAGCGAACTTACAAAAGGAACAAAAATAACTATTTCTTTTCCAGCAAAACCTAAAAATGAGGTGAAACTATGATGAGACATGACTATTATATGGGATTAGGGTTTTATGGTTCTTATATTTTAATATTTCTTCTATTAGTTATTTCAGTCTTAATATTTTTAGTATTAAAAAATAAACCTCCCTTAAATCCCTTTATAATAAAGCTTCTAGATATACTTAAAGAAAAATATGCTTCTAGTGCAATTACTGCAGATGAATTTATAGAGAGGAAATCTATTATTGAAGATATTAAATATTCAAATTCTTATACCCCTATACTTATTGAGAGATATGCAAAATGTGAAATAGCTACGAAAGAATTTTTGAATATCAAAAATGAAATTGAAAGCAATAATTATAATGCTTCTATATGTGAAGAACTTGCAAAGGGGAAACTTTCCTATGATAAATTTAAATTAAAAATATTGGGAGGGCAAATGAATGAAAAACAATAAATTATTAAAAAACTTACGCTATATTTTACTTGCAGTATTCTTGATACTTATTACAATTGAAGCTTACCTCCATCAACTGCTTGGAGGTGGCAAATCACCATCTATACATGCACTGTGTCCCTATGGAGCCTTAGAATCACTCTACAGCTTGATTTTTGCTGGAACATTCATACAAAAAATATTTTCAGGCACCCTTGTCCTACTTATCATAACATTATTAATAGCATTGATTTTCAGGAGAAGCTTTTGTGGGCTTATATGTCCTTTTGGTGCTCTTCAAGAGTTCTTTGGGATTATGGGCAAAAAAATATTTAAACGAAAACTTATTGTTCCAGAAAATATAGACAAGCCATTAAGATACCTTAAATATATTGTTCTTGCAGCAACACTATATTTCGCATGGAAAACTGCTGGTTTGTGGATGAACCCTTATGATCCCTGGGCAGCATATGGGCATATATCTGAAGGCATATCATCCCTTACTGGTGAATACTTAATTGGTTTTATTATACTCATAGTCTCTATAGTTGGTTCTCTATTATATGACAGATTCTTTTGTAAATACCTCTGTCCTATGGGTGCATTTTACGGTATAATTTCAAAAATAAGTCCAGCAAAAATAGTAAGAAATAATGATAACTGTATTAATTGTGGTCTATGCAGCAAAAATTGTCCTGTTAATATTAAAGTTTCTGAGCTTAAAGAAATTAAATCTGCTGAATGCATTAATTGTCAAACTTGTATACTATCTTGTCCTGAAAAAAATGCCTTAGAATTTAAAATTAAAAATAAATCCGTTAAGCCAGTATTTGTTTTAACCTTTGTAATTTTATTGTTCTTTGGAGGAATAGGCATTACTAAACTTACAGGAATATACCAGGATACGCCTTCTAAAATATCTCTTGAAGCTAAAACTTCTGAAATTAAAATAAATCCTGAAGAAATAAAAGGTTATATGACTTTGCAAGAAATATCTGAAGCATTTAAAATTGATTTAAACGAACTGTATAAAAAACTTAATATACCTAATTCCATTCCAAAGGATACAAAATTAAAAGACATTAAAAATTTTATTGCTGATTTTGAAGTAGAAAAAGCTAGGGAAGCACTAAAGTAAACTATTAAACCGGGAATCAAAACTCCCGGTTTAATAGTTTTTTCTTCAAGTTTATCAATTCTAAATAAAATCTACAATTATTATTCCACTTTTAGCCTGCATCAAACATATTTATCCTAACTAAAAATAATTTTATAGAGTTTAACTAATAATAACAATATACAAGTAAAAGGAGGCGTTTTAATGGGCAAAAAAATATTAGTCGTTGGTGGAGTTGCAGGAGGAGCATCTGCAGTTGCAAGACTCAGGAGATTGGATGAAAGTTCCGAAATAATACTTTTTGAAAGGGATGAATATATATCTTTTGCAAATTGTGGTTTGCCTTATTATATAGGTGAAACAATTAAAAAAAGAAAAAAGCTTCTTGTTCAGACACCTGAAAGTATGTTCCATAGATTCAACATAGACGTAAGAATTAATAGTGAAGTTATAGGTGTTGATGTTAATAAAAAGGTAGTTAAAGTAAAAAGTAAAGATAAGGGAATTTACGAAGAGAATTATGATTATTTAGTGTTATCCCCTGGTGCAAAAGCTGTTAAACCCAAATTTGAAGATATAAACAGTAATAGAATTTTTACTTTAAGAAATATACCAGATACAGATAACATAAAATCATTGGTTGATAACGAGGGAATAAATAATGCTATTGTCGTTGGTGGTGGTTATATAGGCGTTGAAATGGCTGAAAATCTAAGAGAAAGAGGATTACAGGTTACTTTAGTTCAATCTGCTCCTCATATTCTTGCACCCTTTGATTCAGATATAATAGTTACAGCAGAAAAAGAGCTTGTAAAAAACGGAATTAACTTAATATTAAACGATAGAGTAATCTCTTATAAGGCTAGTGAGCATAATGTTGAAATTATTCTAAACAGTAATACAAAAATTATTGCTGATTTAGCTATATTAGCTATTGGAGTAACTCCTGATACAGATTTTATAAAAGATAGCGGAATAAAGCTTGGTGCTAAAGGACATATATTAGTTAATAACAAAATGCAAACAAATATAGAAAATATTTATGCTGTTGGAGATGCAATTGAAGTAGTTGATTTTGTTAACAAACAAAATACTGCAGTACCTTTAGCTGGACCGGCAAATAAACAAGGGAGAATAGCTGCAGATAATATATCAGGATTAAATTCAACCTATAAGGGTACTCAAGGTAGTTCAATAATTAAAATTTTTGATTTAGCAGCTGCAAGTACAGGAAATAATGAAAGGACCCTAAAGAAACTTAATATACCTTACAAAGTTATAACTATTCATCCTGTTTCCCATGCATCCTATTATCCTGGTGCACTCCCTTTAACATTAAAACTTATATTTAGTAATGAAGGTAAAATTTTAGGTGCTCAAGCTATAGGTTACGATGGTGTGGATAAAAGAATTGATGTTATTGCTACAGCAATAAGATTTGGTGGAACAGTATCAGATTTAACGGAGCTTGAATTGTGTTATGCACCACCATTCTCTTCAGCAAAAGATCCTGTAAATATGGCAGGTTTTGTAGCCGAAAACGTTATTACTGGAAAAACTGAAGTTATCACTCCAGAAGAATATTTAAATTGTAATAAAGATAATACTATTCTTTTAGATGTTCGTTCAGATATAGAATTTAATAATGGTCACATTGAAGGAGCTTTAAATATTCCAGTAGATAATTTAAGAGAAAGACTTGGAGAATTAGATAAAAATAAAGAAATAATTGAATATTGCCAAGTTGGTCTCAGAGGATATATTGCCTCGAGAATACTTTCTCAAAATGGATTTAAGGTTAAAAATATAACTGGTGGCTACAAAAGTACATCAAATTTAAACTTTGTTCCTAAAAAGTCTGAAGAAATTAATTCCAATTCTGAAAAATTAATTTTAGACCAAGATACACAGGTTGTGAAACGATAAGTAAATTAAGATAATTAAATAAAGATAGCAGTTTATCAAACATTCATGGAGGTAACAAATGAGTTTTTTTAATTTATTTACACAAAAATCTTCTAGTAAAATTTCTGATAAAAAATTAAAAGAAATGCTGGAAAGTTCAACTCCCCCACTTTTAATTGACGTTAGAACCCCAGAAGAATATTCTAGAGGACATATATCAAAAAGCAAAAATATTCCTGTTCAAAATTTTGAAGATTCTATTAAAAAAATGGGATTAAAGTTAGACTCCCCTATTGTAGTATACTGTCAAAGCGGTATGAGAGCTTCTCAAGCTTCTAAAATACTAAATAAGTTAGGATTTGAAGAAATTTACAACCTTGGTGGAATTGGTAATTGGAGTTATGGATTAAAACGTTAATCTTCCTTATAAAAGAAATTTTTTAAAGGCTCCCAACTATTTATATATAAATTCAATAATATTAAACCAAGCTATATAAATAAAGTTGTAGCTTGGTTTAAAACACATTTCATAAATTATTAATATATTTTAGAAAATTAAAAAATACACTTATTTAATTATACTGTACTATATTTGAATTAACTATTATTTGGGCTATTTCATTATGAATCTCTTTTGACACATGTATTCCATCATCTAAGAAATATTCTTTCATTTTTCCACTTGCAGCTAAAATAGTTCCTATATCTATAACTCCAATATTTTTCTTCTTACCATATTCAACTAACAGTTCCCGAAATTTGCCTAAATAGTTATTAACCTCTCTATAATCCCTATCCTTAAACCATGTTTTTTCTACAATATCATCTTTAACTGGAAGAGGCGTTAAAACTATAGGAACAAATTTATTTTTTTCACACATCTGAACCATCATATCTATGTTTTTTAAAATATCATTAATACTTATCTTTAAAAATACATCATTAGTTCCACCCATAATTAGAACTTTAGATGGTTTAAACTCAACAACATCTTTTTCAAATCTTTCCTTCATTTCAGCTGTTGTATTACCTGGTATACCTTTATTAATAATGTTTTCCTTTATTTTCTCAGATAATACACTAACCCAACTTTCTGTTTTACGAACTCTAAAACCAAAAGTTATGCTATCTCCAATACATACAATACTCACTTTATTTTCACCTTTTTCTATCATATATTTTAAATGATATATACTCATTTACTACATTATTATGTTATATTTTACTTAACAATCCTTTAAACTTTTGATAGTTTACTTTTACACCATCATCTAAGTCCATTTCTATTTGCATATCTACCATATGATGTAAAACTCCATCATATTTCTTTAACTCATCTATTTGCTTATCAGTGGCTATAAGCTTTTTTTTATCATCATTCTTTTCTTTAGTATCATAAGCTCCATCTATTACATCTAATAAAGATTTTCTCTCTGTATCAAGTCTATCTTGAAGCTCATGTAAATAGTCCCTTCTTATTCTTGATAAAGTTGTTTTATCATATCTATGCATATAAATTAAACAGTTGAAAGCTTTTTGTTTTCCTGATGTAAACAACCAATATATAGGTCTCTTTTTATATGTTTGAACATGGTCTTTAAAAAAATCATTAAGGAAATATCTTCTTATAGTATCTTTTGCCGTTTCGTTATTCTTCTTACCAAGCGTTTCAGCTATAAAATTAAGATTTTCTGACAAACTTTCTTCTCCAAAAGTAACTTTAACAAATTCCACAAATTTAGCTACTATATCATCTTCAAAATAATTATCTGATAGTATTGGTATTATGTTATCCTCATCCACCTTAAATGTTCTATATTTTGAAAAATCAAACCTGCCTCCAGCATATACCAGTCCTTCCTGGTCTAAAGAATATCTACCAAATACACAACCAACTGCATAAGATATAAATGATTTAATTTCTCTTTCTTTGTCTGCTTTTCTTATAGTAATATATTTTTCTTCAACTTCTGGAGTTATTTCATCTTGAAGTTCATAAATGTCTATAAAAATTTTATTTATTTTTTCTTCATTTTCTTTTAACTTATAGAATTGATTTTTTGTGATACTATCCCAGTTATTAAAAGCTTGCTCTATCTTATCATTATTATTTTTATACATTAATATAGGGTGATTTTTAAAATTCCATGAGATTTCAAAATAGTTCCAATCTTCTCTTGATATATCTATACAGTCTTGACAAATTAAATTTATTTTATCTCTTATGTTATTATTCTTCTCCATATATATTGGTATTTCTTTAACAGTTCCTGCTGTCAAATTCAATGTTGGAGATATGAACTCAAAAATATTAGCAATTATTTTAGTGTTAAAAAAACTTAATATATAATTAAAGTCTGATTCATCTTTTACAAATATAGAATCTGCAGATTGGTCAAAAATAAATCCTTTGTTTAATACTCTTATAGTATTTATGCCAGATGTTATTCTTTTCCAGCTTATCCCATTGTAATTAAAAAAAAATCTTTCATTTCTTATAACTGAACTTTTTTCACTTCTAACTTTTTCTCCATTGTTTTTCCAATATATAACTTCTGAAATATTGCCATACCACTTACGAGCATCTCCTCCCATTTGATAAGGTATCCAATATTTATTATTATTTTTTTCATTCATAAAATTTATAGACTTATTTTTTACTTCAAACCACTCTCTTGTATATTTACTATTACTTCCTGTCTGCATTCCAGTACAAGGGAATGAAATATCATCTATTATTTTTGCTTTATTTAATATATCTATTTCCTTATCCGTTAACCAGTACCCAAACCTCTTTCCTGGTATATTGTTCATTTTAGTCTGACTAATTATAAATCTATATGTTACCTCAGGATTAACTATTGCTTCTCTTGTTTTTATTGGCTGATTCTTAACACCTTTAAATTCTGATAACTTAATGTAATTACCTAATATGTTACTTTTATAATTCCTTAATGTGAATGTACAAACTGGAACAGTAGCTTCTTCAAGTCCTGAATATTCCAACTGAATTAAAGTGCTTACATTCTTTGTTTCAATAATTATATTTCTTAATTTTTCATATGATTTAATGAACATCCATACAAACGGAGTCATAAATGCCAATTGACCATTATATTTAACTTTAGAAAAACTATATACAATAAATGCTGAAAAAATATCTGACTTTACAGCTGAATAATTTTTACTAATAAATTCTCCCAATATAGGATTTAAATACTTATTTCCTATATATGGAGGATTAGTTGATAAAATATCATATGTTTTCACCATTATGCTTGTCTGTTTCATTAATTTGGGTAATATATTAACAACCTTTTTTCTACTTTCCTCTTGCACTAAATCCTCTACAGGGTCATTTAATATATGTTTCCATCTTTTTTCTAAGAATTTTCTGTCAAACTCTTCTATCTTTATAAGTGAACCACATATCTTTGCATTTTTGAATTGATCTATAAAAGCTTTTGTCTTATCGTAATTTTCTCCTGAAGGCTCTCCTGCTATATACTCTATATCTCCTTCATTTAAGTCATTAGTTTCTTGTATAGACGCTATATTTATACTTATTCCTTCTCTTTCTATACTTCTAAGAAGTCTATTATTATACTTCATTCCTTTCATAACAACAGCAAAACAAGCAAGCTTATAAGCCTTATCATCTATATCAAGTCCATAAAGGTTATTTTCTATAATAAGCCTTGGTATTTCTCTATTCATATATCCACATTTTTCATATATTTGATATAATACATCAAACATATAAACTAATATATGCCCTGAACCACAAGCAGGATCAAAACATTTAATATCTTCTACCTTTAGTTCTTTATTTATATATGGAGCTAATTTTTCTTCAAAATCTGATTCTAGATTAGGGTTCTCAATGTAAAATTCCCACTCTTTCTTTAATTCATTATGTTCCGGATGAGATTCCACCCAATACCTGCCCAATGAGTTTTGAACCATATATCTAACTATCCAATCAGGTGTAAATAGCTGAGTAGCAAATGGAATTTCTTCTTTTTTATATTTCTTTTTAGCTTTTATAACTCTATCTTTTTCTTCTGAATTATAATATTGATAAAGCCATCCTATAATCTCTACATTTTTCCAATCACTTTCTGGTATAAAATTAGTGTCTGTAAGTTTTCTAACAAAAGCTCCCTCATTTAAAAGACCATCTGGAAGCAATAATTCCGTATAATGTCCTATCTTTTCAAACATAAATGGAAGAATTGTGCTTAAAGAATTACATTGAACTATTATCATATACTTAAATAATGCTTCTATATCATTATTTAAGTTCAATTTATATATTTTTTGTTTGTCTACTGGAAGGTCCACATTGCTTGCTTCTTTTATTAAGTCAGGCTCAACACTTCCTGGAGTTGTAGATGATAAAGGTCTAACTCTTGTAGGCATATAATTATTTACTTCCATAAATCTTAATGCTGTAAATCTATTGAACCAAGTATATGCAACTTCCTCAATTACACTACTATATCCATCTTCACCTTTTTCATTTATAATTTCTATTTTTTTTATAAGCTTTTCTCTTTGTAATTTTTCATCTTTGCTAAGAGTCCTTCCATTAATAACTATAGAATCACTGCTAACTATTTTTGAATTTTTTACACTATCCTTTTCTATACCATATTGACGAGCCTTCACTTTTATTTTATCTATTAGCTCATTTCTTGTTTCTATGGCAAAACTTTTCAGTGTATTTTTATCCATATCTTAATCCTCCATATATCAAAGAAATAGGAGATAAACAGAATTTTTTTAAGTCTTCTTTCAATTATAATTTAGTTACAACATCTTTGCTATTAAAAACATAGTTTTCATTCCAAGTGAGGTGAATTTTTCCTCATATTCTGTAACTACATTTTGAGTGAAATCACTGCTGTGAAGATCATAAGTAAGATACCTTATTTCAAAATCATTTTCCTTAAAATACTCCTGAGATTCTTCAAAAAGTTCCCTGTCATCCGTTTTAAACCATATTTCACTGCCTAATTTCAAAAATTTTCTATACCTGTTCAAAAATACAGTATGAGTAAGTCTTCTTTTATTTTGCCTCCTTTTAGGCCAGGGGTTACAGAAATTTATATATATCCTGCTTATCTCGTCTTTATCGAAAACTTCCTCAACTTGAGCTATGTTCATAGGCATTATCCTTGCATTTGTAACTTCAGCTTCTTGAATCTTTTTAAGTGCATATATTAAAACTTCATCTTTTAAATCAATGCCTATATAATTTACATTAGTATTGTTTAGCGCCTGTGTATACAAGAATTTTCCCCTTCCACAGCCTAACTCCAAATATATATCATTCTGATTTTTAAATTCTTTTTTCCATTTTCCCTTATACTTTTGTGGTTCTATTATAGTTAAAGAACTAGCCTCCATTTCAGGTCTAGCCCACCATTTTTTTCTAAGTCTCATATTCTAAATTCCTTTCCAAATTTTTAATCACAAAATAAATTATCTATTTAAATTACAAAACTGTCAATGCTATTATATAAATATTGTTTTCTATACATTATTAAAGTTTTTTCTACAACATACGATAATAATAAGTAAATTATTATACTATTCAGGTTGTGAAAATTATGGATTACTTTATAGAAGAACTAAAAAACAAAAAGATAATTAACACTGATGATATAAAAACAATGCAAGAATACATTAATAAAAAATATTTTAAGATTCCATCCAACGAAAAAGCAAAAATGCTTTCCAACACCATACACCATATTTTAGATACGAATCTAAAGGAACTGCCAGAAAGTTACAGACAAACTGTAAAAATAAACACTTTGAAAAGTACCCTCTCTAAAAATAAAGCTTCAATTTTCATGTATGATGTATTTCTCTGCTGTATTAAAATCGAACCTTTAAGAAAAAATTTTATAAAAGAAATTACCAGCTGGATAAATGCAAACATAGAAAATACAGTTGAAGAAAAAGATTTAAACAACTATTTAGGGATAACAAATTCAAAAATAGATCCTGTTACAGATGAAAACCTAAATAACAAAATAACTGAATCCGCTAGTCCCAATAGAACTATTGAAACTACATCTGCTCCAACTATACCTTTCAAGTTAAAATTTAATAAAAAACTCCTAATATTTTCTTCAATTATATTTTTTATTTTAATTTCTCAAGTATTAGGACAAGTTTTTTTTCAAAAAAACCTATTTAAAACCCCTTTTTATATAGCCAGTACTTCTGAAAGTGCGAATACCTATTTAAAAGACCTAGTTAACCAAATATCTTTAAAAAATCCTAAAAAAAATTTTCCAAATGTATATCTTCCTGAATATTTAAAATATCAAACAATAGATGAAAATAAATTGAAATCCTACTTAAGCAGCCGCAATTCACTCCTGGGCAAAGATCCATACTTTTCTACTATAATGAATACTGCAAGAGAGTTCAATTTAAATCCAATTTTACTATTTGCTATAACAGGACAAGAACAGGACTTCGTACCCGTAAATACTCCAAGTGCCTCTAAAATAGCTAATAACCCTTTTAACGTATATCACAGTTGGCAGGAATATAATACTGATATAAAAGATTCTTCAAGAATAGCTGCCAGAACTGTCATAAATCTATCACAAAATAGGCCAAAGGAAAACAATCCTTTTATGTGGATAGGTAAAAAATATGCAGAAGATTCAAATTGGGGTAATGGAGTCCAAGCCATATTTGAAGAAATAAACAATTACTTTGCACTTCACAGCAAAAAATAATAGGAAGATTGTAAATAAAGAATAAATTTACAATCTTCCTCTGCCTATCCGATGATACTATTTGCAATGGTCATAAGTTTAGAGTATATAGCCATTGATGGAATACCTACCACATAGTTTGCAATTGGTGTAGCTACAAATATAAGAAGTATAATAAGCTGATACCTGTATAAAGTATCTGATATATTATAGTAAAAGGAAGGAAACAAATCCCTTAGTATATGAAATCCATCTAATCCAGGTATAGGTATTAAATTGAACACAAACAACATACAATTTATATTTACTACATACAACACAATTTTAACTACTATATTTGAAACTAAATTATAATTACTAGATGAAAATATAAATTTATATAAAAACACTGTCAAAAGTGCAGCTAAAAATGCTGTTATTAAATTAGCCAAAGGACCTGCCGCAGAAACTTTCAAATCATCTTTATTTCTATTTTTAAAGGCATTTGGATTAATTTCAACAGGCTTTGCCCATCCAAACCCTACAAGTAATATCATTATAAAGCCTATAATATCTATATGTGCAAACGGATTTAAAGTAAGTCTTCCTTGAAATTTAGCTGTTTTATCTCCTAATCTATCTGCCACAAAGGCATGAGCAAATTCGTGGAATGTAAGCCCTATAAGTATTCCTGGTATAATAAGTATCTTATTCAATATCATTTCATTCAAATAATTTCATCCCCTCTTTTTACTAATTTAACGTTACTTTTTGCAACTTTCCACCATTTATTGATGCAATTCCACCTTCATATATTTGCACAAAATTTCCTTTATATACATATTGTTTGCCGCTTGTAACTTCTGTAACAATTCCTTTTAAATTGTCATTTATGTATATTTTGCCTGAAGGCATAACAAACACATCATCCTTATTTACAGATTGGCCCAAATTTATGTTTTGATAATTACTTCCACCGTCATTTACAGTTCCACAGTAGATATTTGATATTTTATTGTCCTTTTCATCAGCTATGTATATTTTATCATTTTCATCTACTCCTACCCAAACAGGATTTTCTACCCCATTTATCGTAAGTGATCTATCATCGCCTGTAACATATATCTTACTGTATACTTTATCTTCATATATGAGTTTATCATCTAAAGATAATATTCCCATATTACCTACCATATAAGATCTTGTAGTTACTTTTTGCATTTGATTCATTATGTCAATTCTATATATATTTGTCCTTTCCCCGCTACTTTCCATTTTAACATATATAACATTGGTAAAGGGAGATTCTTCTATATCATCAATTTTAGCTTTTTCATCTGTCCAATCCAGTGCTTTTATATTTTCTTTTATATCCTTACCAGCTTCATAATATGATAATTCAAATTTTGAACCGTCATCAGAACTTTCTTTTTCTGCTATAAGTATTCTATTTCTATCTTTTTGCCATTTATAAAAAGATACCTTAACTCCATCCTTAAATTTTATATTTTTTTCATTCCCATTCTTTGTATCCACTACTTTCAAAACATTTGATTCACAATATGACAGATACCTGCCATCAAAGGAAACACTAATATTATTAGCATCTTCTGGTACCTTTATAACAACATCTGCTTTTTTGGGCTCACTCTTTACAATTTTTTTGGTTTTTATCTCTGTTTGAGATGATAAAAAATAATTATTTATATAAAACAATCCTGCAAATTGTACTGCCAGAGATATAGTTATCCAAGTAATAATTCTCTTAAAATTTTTCATCCGTTACTCCCCTTTAATAATTATCTTATAACCTTCTATGGTTTTACGTAAATAGCTGATGGCACTGATCTCTCACCTAGAGGATCACAAGTGTTGTTTATTACATCTCCTTCATAATACATAGTTGAAGAAGAACCTCCATCTAAATTTGTAGCATTTACTGCACCATATTGAAGCATTATATTTTGAACATCCTTCAGGGAAGCACCAATACTTTTAGTTTGTCGTCCATCTATAACAAGAAATAAAATAGCACCATCTGACCTTTGCCCTATTGCAGTTCTAGGGGCTATTCCCCAACCACCGTCACCAGATTTTATGGTACCTTCTCCACCCACTACTAAGGCAGGTTCAAAAGATATGGCTTCTGTAACATTTCTCTCTTTCAGTTCGTTTAAGCTGTGATGTCCTACTATAAGTTCTCCTTTGTTTGTAAGTGCCATTACACCTCTTGATTTATCATCAGGATCAGTTATATCATTAGCAACAATCTGCCCATTACTCATAAGTATGCCTGTAGGTTTTCCTCCTGTACCCGTCCACTTATTGTCACTATCACTAGAAGAACTATCTGTAAAACCTCCTCCATTTATAGCAGCTACAGCATTATGATCTTTTGCTATTTGGCTTGTAAGTTCTCCAGCTACGCCTAATTTTTTACTGTATCCTACCTTAACTCTAGTCGGATCGTGTATTATAAGCATATAACCTTTAAACTTTCTTCCATCACTTATTTCTTCCCTTTCTATACTACTATCATGCTTATTTTCAAATTTTAAAGGTGAATTATCTTTTTCTATATTTTTAGGTTTGTTTTCACTTAGTATTTTTTGTATTTCACTATCTGATAAAAATATCTTTGCTATATACTGATGACTCAAAGTGGTCATGGCTGCACCTACTACTGTTTTCTTTACATTTTCAAAAGGACCGTAAAACACTAAAAATGGAGCAGTCATCCCGGTAAATATAAACTCAAATAATATGAAATACAGTATGAGTTTCCAAACTGGCCGTTTCTTTTTGCCTTCAATTTTCCCCTTCTTCATATGTTGAAACCTTTCCTTTCTAAAAAAATATATCCTTCAACATTGTACAATAAATGATAAAATTTTTAAATAGAAATAATTATGAACATACTAAAAACTTTATATAATATAAAGAACTAAATAGAAAAGTCACTCTGGTGTTAAATATACAATCCATTTTTTAACACCAAAGTGCTCTTAAATAAAGTTTCAAATTATAATTATATTTTTGCAATTTTTCATATATTTCAAAAGTTGTATTTTCTATTTACAGTCTCTTTGACGCTTCATATGCAAGAGGAGACCTCTCACATTCATCATGTTTCAACGTTATTTGATAACATAACTTACTTCCCTTCATCTTTTCTGAAGCATAACACAACCCGTTCGATCTCGAATCTAAAAAAGCTTGATCTATTTGCTCTGGATCCCCTACTAAAAGCAGTTTTGTACCTGCTCCAACTCTTGTTATAATTGCTTTTACCTGTTTTGGAGTTAGATTCTGAGCTTCGTCAATTACGAGCCAATTTTTTACAATAGATCTTCCTCTTAAATAACCTACTGCCTCTGTAGTTATAATTCCCCTGTCAAATAATTCTCTTATTTTATCAGCTAATTCCTTTTCATTTTTATATCTTTCTTTTTCATCAGAATCCACTAATATTTCTAGATTATCTAATATCGGCCTCATAAAAGGCGATATTTTTTCCTGTTCTGTACCTGGAAGAAATCCTATATCTTCATCCATAGTAACATTAGGCCTGCATACCAGCATCTTTCTATACTTTCCTTTGTCCTCTTCCATTATACTATGGAGACCTACTGCCAGCGAAAATAAAGTTTTTGCAGTTCCTGCAGGACCTTTTATTATCACAAGTGGAGCCTTTTCTGCATTTGTTAAAAGTGCCTCCAGCATAAATTTCTGACCCACATTTCTCGGAACTATTCCAAGAGGTGCACTATCCTTAAAACAAAGTGAAACTATTTCTTTACCGTCAAATCTTCCAAGGGCAGTCTGTTTAGGATTACTCAAACAATGTATTATAATAAACTCGTTTACATAAAGAGGTGGAGCAAAATATTCTGCATTCTCCTCATTATAACAAGTTATTTTATCAACTTTCATATATTTGTTACTATAAAATTCTATTATATCCTTTTCAGAAGCGTATACATCTATTCTTCCTGTATATTGACTTTCATCTTCGGGAACAACTTTTTCATAGAAATCTTCTACCTCTATATTTATTATATCAGCCTTAATTCTTTCAAATATGTCCTTTGTTATCAAACATACATTTTCACCACTTTCTTTAAGGCCTTTACACACCTGTATTATTCTGTTATCCGGTTTGCTTTTATCCCAAGCTGGGGGCAGCTGTACATCATAGTGGTTCATTTCAACCCTTAACTTTCCACCACCTGGCAAGTCCACTCCTTGGTTAAGCTTACCGCTTTTCCTAAAGTCATCTATAAGCCTAGCTGCATACCTAGCATTGGCACCAAGATCATTTTTATTCTTTTTAAATCCATCTAGCTCTTCTAGTACCACTTCAGGTATAACCACATCTCCATCATCAAAAGTCAATATAGCCCCTGGTGAATACAAAATAACATTGGTGTCTAAAACATAAGTTTTTTTCAAAGCCATTCCTCCCCTCTACCATTATTATAATATATTCATTTAAATATATAAATGAATTAAATTTCATAAAACTTTCAAAATATATTTTGAATTATCTACATAAAAAACAAGCACTAGCAATAACCAGTGCCTATTTTTCATAATATAATAATTGGGGATCAAAATATTATGCTATCTTTGTTTCATCGGTATATTACTAATGTTAACTATTATATGTGACAATATGGTGTCAAATATATTAAATATTTATTTACTTTTTTAATACTTTATGAATTAAAATGTTGTTAACTTAAGCATATGAAACAAAATAACAAGTCAAAGACGCAAAATAGACTAGCATACCGACTAGTTATTTTTTCAATATGTCTTGATTCTAATAAAAAATCTGTACCCTAATTTAGAGTACAGATTTTTTATCATATATTTACTTTAAATTTTGTTCATAAGCCTGAACCATTTTTTTAACCATATTTCCACCTACAGAGCCTGCTTCTCTTGAAGTTAAGTCTCCATTATAACCATTCTTTAGATTTACTCCAACTTCTTTAGCTGACTCCATTTTGAATTGATCTAATGCTGCTTTAGCTTGTGGAACTACTGGATTATTACTATTTGTCATAGTACTCACTCCTTTTTATAGTAAACTTTACTGCTTACATTTAAAGTTTCTACATTTTTAAAAAAATTACTCTAGGTAATTGAATGAATATTTAGTACTTGTTGTAATATAAACTAATAAGTATAAATGTTTTTAAATTTTTTACTTCTTTGTAATAAGAAAGTAAGCACCGTTAGCTACCAGCACTTACCTCTTTCAATAGATACATATAATTATACTATCCTCATTTTCGCTAAGGTCATTTCCCTAGGACACTATTATATTACCCAATATCTCTAACAATATGACACCATATACATTATGTAAATATTCATAAAAAAATAATCTGGATAAAAAATAATCATTTTCATAATAGTAGATTTTATACTAGATTTTATAAGTTGTGAAGATACTAAATTACAATTACAATTAAATTAGTTACACTATTTAAAATCATTTAAGCATTTGAAAAAAAATGCCTTATAAGGAGCATTGTAAAATGTGGAAAACTTATGGAAGATTTATAATAAATAGCATATTTATATTTCTAATTTGTTTCTTAATCTTAATGCCAAAATCAGTTCACGCTGCTTCTGGACAGGTTTCTAGGATCGGAGAATTTAATAGATATGCAACTGCTGCTAAAAGTGCAACTACAAATTGGACTAGCAGCAAAAATGTAGTATTAGTATGTGGTGAAATATATGCAGATGCAGTAAGTGGGGTAACCCTTGCAAAAAAGTTAGATGCTCCTATACTTTTAACTACTTCTAACTTTCTTAATTCATATACTAAATCTGCATTAGACACCTTAAAACCCCAAAACATATATATTATAGGAGGGACCTCCTGTGTATCACAAAATATAAGAGATGAACTTAAAAGTTATGGTTACAATTTAATAGAATTAAGCGGAAAAAGTAGATACGAAACCAATGTATCTGTTGCCAATGAATTAGTCAAATTAGGTGTTAGTGCCCAAAATATTATGCTTGTCTCAGGAAAAGGATTTTCAGATGCCCTATCAGCTGCACCTATAGCAGCAGCTAAAGGACAAATTCTTTTACTTGGAAACAATGATGACGACTCAATGGAAGCAGTTTTAACCTTTATTAAAAATAACAATTCAAGTGTTACAGTTATTGGTACGCAAAATGTATTAAATGACACTATGTACAATAAAATAGGTGCTGTGAAAAGAGTAAATGGTGGAGCTAACAGATTTGAAACCAATTTAAATATGTTAAATGAATACCAGGATATATTAAAAAATGATAGGCTGTTTATAGCAAATGCAGGTGGAGAAGATTTCCCAGATCCTCTTATAGCCTCTTCTTTAGCTGGTAAGTGGTCATCTCCATTGGTGCTTGTAGATGGTGATAATTCCCCATCTACAGAGAAAGCATTAAACTACATAAAAAATAAAGCAACTAATTTAACAGACTTAAATGCAATAGGTGGAAAAAACGTTATTTCTGATAATATTATCTCAAAGATAAATAACGCAATTTCCAGTGACGCAGTTTCAATAACTACAAATGGACTAAATCAAATTAAAATTACATTCAACACTGAAATCAACAAAGAAACAGCTGAATTTGTTGGAAATTATCAAATTGACGGAATTGATCTTACCCCCAATATATCTTCAGCTTCGATGCAGAATGATAATAGGACTGTACTAGTTACCCTTTCAAATCCATATCCACAATATAAAAACATAATTTTTACTGTAAAAAGCACTGTGCTAGATAAGCATTTAAATGTAATATCGTCTAAAATTGAAAAGGAAATTATCTTTCTAGACATAACTGCACCTAAAATACAAGCACTAACATTGTACGGCAGTAATAAACTAATACTTCAATTTTCAGAAGCAATAAGGATAAAGACAGATAATCTATCTTCTATTAAAATCAATGGTCAAAGTATAGTAGGCCTTGGATTAAATACATCCTTAAGTACTTTTTATGAAAAATCAGGCGTATGGTCAATGAAAGTAGCATTTTATTTTGATACACCCCTTAAAGAAGGCATCAATACTTTTAAAATTTCCCGGGGAATCCCAGGTGAACAGTTCGATGACGCTGCAGGATTTCCTATAGAAGAAACTTCTATAAATTTTAATGTTAATTCATTAAAGGACAATCCTCAAATTGCAGAAGCTAATTATACTACAGATGGCATTGTTTATATAACTTACAGTAGATCTATGGATACTAAAACCGCACTTAATATAAATAATTATAAAATAAATGGAAATACAATAGCGGCCTCCTCAATAGACTTTTGCCCGGGATCAAATGATAAAATTGTTGAAATAGGAATTATAAATTCTTTACTTAATATTGGTAGTAATATTGTAAGTGTCTTAGACAATGTCAAAGACGCCTATGGCAATAACATATATGACAATTCCAGTACGAGTTTTGAAGTTGAAGATAATACTGTAAAACCACAAATTACACAATTTAAAATACTCGACAGTCAAACAATAAACATAAAATTCAACCAATATGTAATGAATATATATGCAACCAATAAATCAAATTATAAATTACTTGATTCTGATGGAACAGACATAACCTATAAAATTGATGAAATAGCACCAGCTACCAGGTTAAGTAATGACAACACAATCTCCTATAATATAAAATTCACAAGAGATAATGCTTTAACAGATTTAACATACACTTTAGTTATTAAAAATATCATTGATACTAATTTAAAACCTAATGTGATGGATGATTATACTGTAACTTTTAATGGAATAGATAACATAAATCCCAAAGTTACAGCTATAATTCAAAAATCAGATAATCCTCAAGAAATAGCTGTTTTTTTCAATGAACCCATGGATGTAAATTCACTAAAGAATCCTTCAAATTATTATTTTGTAAATGGTACAGGTGACACTGAAGCATTGCCTTATAATGCAGTAATTACTCCTGGTGAAGATAATACTTATGTACTCATTAAATTTCCATCTAATTATATATTAAGCTATGGGACTTCAGAAAATAATGTACTCAAAGTAGGTGTGGAATATGTTAAGGATAAATCTCTAAATACTTTATCAGGAATAGCCTATGTTGATAACATAAGTAGAGATTATAGTACAGGGCCATCTCTTGTTTCAAATACTGTAAAATTTTTTTACGATGGTGATGACCTAAAGGTACAGTTTATTCTAACTTCTGATCTGGACAATTTAAACCTAAGTGACTTTAAAATTGCAGGAATGACTCCCGATGGAGGTACTATATCGGGAAGGAAAGTAATTCTTACTTTTGCTAGTGAGGTTCAAGATAACGTAAAAATCGACACGGTGAAGTCAGCTGGAGTTAATGCATTATTTACAATTGGAAATTCAATCTCTAAAGATATAGCAGGGCGTATTCTACAACAAGTATCAGACAAGGTATATAGCATGCAGCTTCCTCCAAGAACTAATTTCAGCTTATGGTTTGCACGCAGCACCACGGGAAATAACTCTGTAACAATAGCATTTGATGAGGATATAGACGATAGTATTTATGGATTGTACTATGATGATTTTATATTTACAAATGAGAGCACTGGTGGAAAACTGAATCCTACATCTGTATCCGTAAATGGTAAAAATGTAACCTATAAATTTCAAGACGGCTCCATAAAGCCTGGAGATAGAATTGACATTCATGCTGCATTGTCACCTACAGATATTAACATAAGAAGTAAAAAAGATGTCAGTGGAGAAAATTCTGTTTACATTCCGTCAAAATATGATTTGAGAGTAAGGACAGTAATTTCCAATTAAAATAATTATATTTTATTAACAGATTTCAATTTTAAACATAGTATATAATATAAATATTTTCACGGAGGTATTACATGAATATCAATTCTACTAGCGACAGCAGTAGCAAAGAAAATACTGAAGACTTCGATATTTCCCAAAATATATGTCCATATTACTCAATGTCTTATTATGATGAACCAATAGATGATGAATACGAGGACGAAGATCCTGATGAATATGACTTCGATCCTGAAGATGGGTATAGGCAAGGGAGACCTAGAAGAAGACGACGTAGAAGACCCAGACGTAGAAGAAGACGTAGATGGATGCATAGACCTTTCATGCCATTCGTATTCCCTGTAATCATGTATGGTGATTATGACGATTGGTATTAAATATCAAAAGGTAAGCTTAGGTAGGTACTAGCAAATTGCTAGTGCCTACTATTATGTATTTTTTAGTAAATCTATAATTCATATAGATGATGCTTGTCTCTAATAAATAAAAGAAATACTCATGCCAAGATTTTCGGCTTTTTCTAAAGCATCAGTATTAGCAATATCACCCTTATCTGCCACTCCTGGGACAGTAATTATTCCTAGATTGTTCCACTTAAGATAATCAATAATACCTTTGTAAGTTTCAATTGCTCCATTAAACATACCATCTTCGTTACCTTCTCCACAAATCATAAATACACTTTCCTTTATTTTAAGTGGACGTTTGCAATTAGGTGATACATAAGCATATAGTCTATCTATTGGTGCTTTTATTTGTGATGAGATACCAGACCAATATAAAGGTGTTACAAATACAATGACATCTGCGCTTTCAAGTAGTGGCTCTAATTCACTAAAATCGTCCTGAAATGAACAGGCAGTACCCTTACTCCAGCAGGTATTACAAGCCTTACAACCATTAATATTTTTCATTGCCATTTCAAATTTCGTTACAATGTGACCTTTGGCCCTAGCACCTTTAATAAATGCATCTGCCATCATTTCACTGTTACCATTTTTTCTTGGGCTTCCTGTAAGTACTAAAATATTTTTAACCATTTTTCTCACTCCTTGTAAACATTAACAACTGGTTTTATCTTCTTCTTTATCCAATTATATAGTGAGATTAAATGGTTGTAAAGCATTAAAATTACTGCAGGTTACCATATATAATGTCTCCAATATATTTATAACCCTTGTCACTAGGATGTGCTGTATTTGTTCCACTTCCGCCTGAATAATCGTTTTTAGCCATTCCAAACAAACCTTCTTTTTGTGCAGCAGTATAATCCTTATAATAAGCTTTATAAATATCTATAACTCCTGTATTATAAGCATCTGCTATTTCGTATAAAGACATTACATAAGCAGTCCAGTTTGTTGTCCATGTCTCAGCAGGCATTTGATTTGACACCAAGCATACATCACTGCCTCTTTCTTTCCAGTAACTCACTAAATTCATCATACTTTCCTTATAGTCTTGAACAGAAATACCTCGTCCTGCTTCATTAAGTCCGAAAGACAGCAGCACTAAATTAGGCTTTGGTGATACATTCCAAATTTTCTTTGTGGTGTCTGTAGTAAAATAACTTGCCATTTTACTAGAAATTGCTATCTTGTCTATCTCAATTCCTGTAGTACTTGATGAGGCAATTGCACCTTCTATAAAAATATTGGATGTTTTATTTGGAGTTATTACTAATGTATGAGATGTATTAGTTAATCCTGAATAAGAAACTCTATGTGAAAAACTTTCTGTTTCTCCTAAACAATCTATAGTCCCTACTTTTTTGCCATCTATGGTTACAACAGCTGTACCTCCATCTTTTGCCTTAGAATATAATAAATCTAAATTTTTCCCAGTGAAAGTTAAAGCTGCTGGTGAAATATTTTTATTAGAAATTCCAAAGCATCCACCAAAACCACCGACATTAGAAGTGAACTCTTTAGAAGCACCAGAAACACTCCAACCTGTTCCTAGTTTCCATCTAGGTTTAGTGCCAGAAGGAAGAGCACCTTCGTATATACTAATAAATCCTTCCCCTGCATTTCCAAATTGATTTTGCAGTGATGACTTCATTACACCAACCCAAGATTTATTTATCTCATCACTGGAATATTCTCCTCTTGTATTGGATTCGCCTATACAATATATTCTCACCTTTTGGGTACTTGTATTATTCAATTTATTTTTATATCTTAACAAACCTGCATTTATATTATATCCGTATTTTTCATAAGGTGATTCTTTATGAATTACTTTTTGGGGTGTTGGTTTAGTTTTCTTCATTACATTAATTTTTGCTGAACTTACAAGAAACATGACACAATATGCAAATACAGCTGAAATAATAATTAATATCTTTTGACGCATATTAGTACTCCTTTACCTATTTTAATACTTCTCTTTAATATATGTAGAAATCATACACCAAATACATTGTAAAATACGTAATTGTGAATATATTTATATTTTTGTAAAATAATAAATTTATAATATGCTAAATAAGGGATGCCTCATATGTAAGTTTTTTACACAAAGGAAACATCCCTGTAAACATTTTTTTAATTACATCATTGCCTTAATAACACCACAAGCTAGCATTTTACCAGATGCTCCAGAAGGCTGAGTTCTATAATCATCCGGACTCTCATGTATGATTACTGATTTTCCGATAATCTGAGCAACATTAAACTTATTTGTAAAGAAGGTCATTCTAGAATAACCATTATTTGAAAAAAGAACTGGAAAATCTCCTGCATGATTGCCATGTGGCTGATTGGTTGGATTCCAATGTCCTCCAGCAGCTTTAAATGGTTCTTCAGGATTACCTACAGCACATGTCCCATTTTGGTGTATATGAAATCCATGGGGTCCAATTTGTGGATTTCCATTCATAGCTGGTCTAAAAGGAGGTAATCCATTTACTTCTACAGAAACTTCAGTTCCTCCACGTACCTGAGTAAAAGTTACAGTACCTCTTATATTAGGAGCTAAAGGTCCTCCAGTTATATGGGCTACAGCTTTTCTAGCATGCATATTCATATCACCCCTATATCCACAATAATTGTGATTTATAAAGGGACATTCATATTCGTCAAAATGCATAATATCCTCCAAATTAAATACTTCAATTTATGTTATGTAAAACTTTAAAAATAGTTACAAAAAGAGTCTTCTTCTTCTGGGAAATAGTCATTAATATTCTATAGTATATATTAATGCCGCAAGGACAAAATATTAAAGTAGCATAATTCAATATGAATTAAATCTAAAATATTTAATATAAATCCATTAGACTAAAGGAGGATACTATTATGAATAAAAATGATAAAAATCTTCAAGAAGCAAAAAAATTGAATAAACAATCCAAACAGGGAAATATGTCAAGTGCTACTAGCACTACCGGTTATAATAGCCCCGATGTTCAAGAAGCTAGACAATTAAACTCACAAGTTTCAGGCAAAAGTTCATCTTCTTTCTCAAATGTTTCAAATAGCAGTGATTTAGATGAAGCTAAAAAATTAAATCAACAATCTAGACAGAAAAAGAGTAAGTAACTAAAAAATGAAGGAGAAATCTTAAGATTCTTCCTTCATTTTTATTATGCTTTACCTAGCACATTTTAGAATAAACTCATTCATTCAAATCTGCAATATCTACATTAAAATGTTTATTTGTATTTAAATTTTTCACTTGTATTTTACCATCTTCATCTGTATTTATACTTTCAAGCCATATGGGATTATCTTTATATTTTACCTCTATAACTCCTTTAGACTCAATTATTTCTTTTACTCTTTTCTTATCCAAGCTTACCACCTCCTATATACATAGGTTCTTATATAGTAAACTTTTTATACCTTCTAAAACAAAAGGATGTTTATCCTCAAATTACCAGCATAATATTTTAGGTTCTGCACATTCTATTAGCATAAGGATATTAATGTGTTAAAGTTATTAAATATCTAAGTTTCACCCAAACTATAATATTCTTTCTCTAACATATTGGTATTACTTTATGCTGGAGATGATAAATCTCCAGCATTTAATTCTTTATTTTTAACCCCTATACTACACAACACAGCTTACTTTGTATAACTCGAATTTCCTAAACATCTTATTCCAGGGATAATTAAATCCCTGGTTTTCATTATCCTTTATTTTGTTCTACATCAATGATAATTTTATTACATGTCTTACACATATATGCCTTAATTTTCGGTCTTCCTATCCAACCGGATTCTCCTAGTTCAATACCTCCTTTGGCCCATATTCCTAAAAACAATTTCTTGTCTTCAGGCAGCCATTTCATTCTATAGTTATCCCCATATATATGGCCTTTAACCATCTCCCCATTACAATAAGGACACTCCATCGTACATCCTCCTATTTTCAATTCAAATTTTTAATTTATCCGATGACTACCTGCTCTAATGCTCCCACGCACTCTGTGAAATCGACTATCACCAAATCAAAGATTTGGGATATCTGCTTTTCTCCAAGTAGGAGTAAAGAGCAGCTACGTCCCTGGATAACGATTTCTAAGCATCAGGTGGAGTCAAAACTCCATCTGATGCCAAGAACTCTGTTTATTATACAACATAAGTCAAAAGATGTACATTGCTGCTTAAATCTAGATTTGAAACTTTTATTTTAGTAAATATTTTCTTAATCCATCAATCATCATTTTATGTGCTTCACTGCTTTGAGGCAATTCAAATTTAGAAATTGCAAAACCATGGGATACCCCATAAAATCTCTTTGCTGTTGTTTCGACCCCTGCTTTTATAAGTTTTTTAGCATATTCTTCTGCTTCATCTCTAAGAGAATCTATTTCACAAGTTAAAACTATTGCTGGTGGTAGATCTTTAAGCTCGTCAACAGCTGCAAATACTGGTGAACAATATGAATTTTTAGCGTATTCTTCTCTTCTATAACATTTATCAAATATTTCAGCTCTTTCAGGTGGTATTGCACCTTCTACATAGAACTTTTTTCTGGCTGGTGTGGCTAAATCAAGCGGTGGGTAATCAAGAATCTGACATTTAAAAGAAAATTCATTTTTTCTCTTTGCCATCATACATACTACTGTTGATATATTACCACCAGCACTATGTCCGCCAATTGCCATATTATTAGGATCAATTTCAAACTCATCATTATGGAAGCTTACATACTTTACAACATCATAAACATCATTTTTATCTGTTGGGCACTTATACTCAGGAGCTAATCTGTAATCAATTGAAATAACAGTTATATCTAATTCATTTCTAACTAAGTTAGAAAATTTATCGTCATTTTCAGGCGATCCCATTACAAAACCACCACCATGGACATCAAAAAAAACCGGGACCATTGATCTCTTATTTTTAGATCTATAAATTAGACAGCGAGTTTTCCCCTCTCTAGTTGGAATAAAAACCTCTTTGCCTACAATACTAAACTTTTCTATTTTTGCTTCTTTTTGAAGCCTCATACTTTTTACAATTTCAAGAACTCTTTCATCACCAATCATAATTATCACTCTCCTAGAGCTATATATTATTTTAACTTTACACCTATGGTGGTCCTAACTTAAAAATCAACTTATATACAGGCCCATTTTTACAACAATGTCCAGAATATAAGTTGATTTTTCATTTACAAACCCTATATGTGATTGGCAACTTCATATGCATCCCAAATGGCATACATAATATTAGAAACCTTTCGTGCATCTCCTAAAAGATAAATTTCTGGAATTTCAAATTCTAATTCCTTATATAATGAATTTTCCTCTTTATATCCAACAGAAAGTATTATTGAATCGCATTTTATTTTTTCTGTTCCCTTTTCCGTTTCTACTTCAAGAATTTCATCCTTATATGATTTAACTTTAGAACTTGTTTTCACATCAATACCATTAAAGGGAATAAGTCTTTCAAGCATTTCACTGTTTGCAGAACACAGCGGTCCATTTAATGCAAGTATTTTATTTAATGCTTCTACTATAGTTACTTTTTTGCCTTTTTTAGTAAGATAAAGTGCAGTTTCACATCCAACTAGTCCACCACCAACTACAACTGTAGTGCCTCCACAATCTTTCTTTTCTGTAAGTACATCTGCTGCTGTAAATACTTTATCATCGTCTCCAAGTGAGAATATTTTTGGTGTAGACCCTGTCGCAATTATTACACTATCAAAATTAGCTTTTAAAATTTGTTCTTTAGTAATTTCACTATTTAAATTTACTTCTACATTTAATTCTTTTAATGTATTTGCATACCAATCAGCTAGGGCAATATCATCTTTCTTAAAATCTGGTGCCCCACCTGGAATAAGGTTACCACCTAGTCTAGAATTCTTTTCATAAACTACTGGTTCATGGCCTCTAAGCGCTAAAACTCTTGCAGCTTCACATCCTGCTACTCCACCACCAACTATTAAAACTTTTTTCTTCTTTAATATAGGAAGAAGTGCATTGTCTTTTTCCTTACATGCTTGTGGATTTACTGCACAATTTATCATTGAATAGTGTTGAATTCGTCCCATACAACCTTCTTGACAGGATATACAAGGTCTAATTGATTGACATTTATTTGCCCTCAACTTATTTACATAATCAGGGTCTGCAAGTAACGGTCTTCCAAGACTTATCATATCACAAGTGCCATTTTCAATGGCTTCAAGTGCCATATCCGGATCATCCATTCTTCCTGCACATATAATAGGAACATCTACAGTTTCTTTCATTAATTTAGCATATGGTCTATATAGTCCCTTCTTTTGGTACATTGGCGGATGACTCCACCACCATGAATCATATGATCCAACATCAGTATCTAATGAATCATATCCATAAGATACAAGTAATTTAGCGGCTTCAATTCCTTCATCTAAATCTCTTCCTTTTTCAACAAATTCTTCTCCTGGAAGTGCTCCATCCCTCAAATCTTTGATAAAACTCTTTGGTGAATACCTGAGAACTACTGGGAAATCTTCTCCACATCTATTTTTAATTTCTTCAACTATTTCACGTGCAAAACGAAGTCTGTTTTCCAAACTTCCTCCATATTCATCTGTTCTGTGATTAAATAACGAAATAGCAAATTGATCTATAAGATATCCTTCATGAACAGCGTGAATTTCAATTCCATCAAAACCAGCTCTCTTTGCATTGTAAGCTCCATCTCCAAATTTCTTCACTATGGATTTAATTTCATCCACTGTAAGCTCACGGCAAATTTTGTCAAGCCATCTATGTTGAATTGGTGATGGTGCAACAGGTGGAAATTCACCAAGATTAGTAGGTATAGTTACTCTGCCAAATCCAGCTGACATTTGTAAAAATACTTTTGCATTGTATGCATGTATTCTCTCCGTCATTTCCCTTGCAGTTCTTACAAATTGAACAGGATTATGTGTAGGGCAAGGACAATTTGGCATACCATGTTCTTCAACTTCATTATCTACAAAAGTAACTCCTGTAATAATTAAGCCAGTGCCACCTTTTGCTCTTTCAGTGTAGTAATCAATTCCCCTTTGGTTGAATCCTCCTTCACTGTCAGCTAGTCCTAGTGGACCCATAGGTGCTAGTGCAAAACGATTTTTTATTTCACACTTTCCAATTTTAACTGGTTCAAATAATTTTTTATACTTATTCATAAAACCACTCCTAAATTTAAATAATATAAGTATTAAAATGCTGGCTCCTGTTGAAATTATCAATAAATACGATTACATATTTATCTTTACCTATATTATATATATTACTACAAATCATGTCAATATTTACATGTTTGATTTTTCACGTTTTACTTTACTTTATATTCATGCATGATAAAATGATTATATGGAAAGAACGAGGTGCTAACAGATATGAGGACTTTAAAATACGCAATCTTAGGACTTATTAATAGAAAACCATCAACTGGATATGATATAACTAAAGAATTTAATGATGCATTAGTAGAATTCTGGTATGCTAAGCATAGTCAAATATACCCTGAATTAAAGAAATTGACGGATGAAGGTCTTATTTCATATGAAACGGTAATACAAGGAGAAAAATTAGAAAAAAAATTATATTCTATAACTGAAAAAGGAAAAGAATCTTTACAAAAATGGCTTGCAAAAGATGAACCTTTGGAGCCAACTCCCAAAGACGTCTTTAGACTTAAAGCTTATTTTTGTGATGAAATGGACACTGACACTTTATTAAAACAATTTAAAAGTCAATTAGATAAACATACTAAAAGATTAAATTATCTTAAAAATTCCATGGAGGAGCTTTTAAAGGTAAAGGATATATCTAAAGTGCCTTCTTCTGGTTTTGGTGACTATATCGTTTTACGAGGAGCCATTATGAGAGAAAATGCTTATGTAGATTGGCTTTGTGACTGTATAAAAAAAATTACAGAAGGATTATAGAGTTTCTAAACACAAATCAACCTTCATTTTTTTAAAGAACAAAGTTTAAAGTCCAAATATCAAATAAGGATAATTTTCTTCCTAACGTCAGAAAATATTAAAATTATAGATTTCCTGAGGTACGATGAAAATCATCTTTATCTGTTCTTTATTATTTGGACTTTGTTATTTTATTTTATACGTATGCTATCTGATATTTGAAAACCCATCCTATATCCTTTTAAAGAAGATGTATTATCATTTAATTTGCTTGATATAAATAAGTAATATTTTTGTCCCAGTTTATAAGGTTTATAGGGAATAACTTTTACAGATTTCTTATCATCTTGTAGTGACAATGCTGTTGGAATTATATTTCCAGAACTATCTACTACATATATATTTGAGTCATTTACATTCTGCTCATTAAGCTGATCTTTAAACTTTATCGTCCATTGTTTATCCCGCAGAATATTCAAATAGTCCTTTGAATTTAAATCCTCCCATCCTTTATCTGTAAACATACTCTTATCTACAGGCATTTTTACATCTATTAAAGGAAATGCAGCTTCACCATTGTACTTTTCTGGAGTTCCAAGTGCATATCTTACACTTACAGTACTATTTACTTTTAAATTCTTTATTTGATTTTTCCCTTCATCATTATTTTTTACATAGAAAAGCTCGGTATCCCCATTTTCATATTTAACCTTTATAAATATATAATCTTTATCAGTATATATATTTTCTAAATTACCAATTACCCAGGAAGCACCTATTATATTGCTTTCTCCTGCACCTAAATAATCATATACCTTACCTGAAGAATTTTTTAAGCTTATACTAAAATCAGGTAATTTAACCTTTATTATAGTATAGGGATAAGTTACAATTTGAGGTAATATGGCCCCTTTGTCCGGATCTGTTTCCTTTACAATTATATTTCCTCTTCCTTCTACATCTTCTACAGAATCTACTTTAATATCGTAACCTCCTGTAGGCTTTTGTCCTCTCATTACAGCTACATATAGATAATTTGTGCTGCTATCCAAATAGTACAAAAATCCTTCACTGGATTTACAGGAATCTATACCATTAGTTAAAGCTTTTGGTGCATTATCACAGGATATAGTCTCAAAGTCAATTTTATTGCACATTATATTAGGTCCATTCTTAATAATAAGTTTATTCTTACTGATATTAGATACTGAAGATTGCATCTTAGATGTTCCTTGAGCTTTTACTGAAGCTGGCATATATACAGCTCCTACAGTTAGTACAAAACACATAGGTATAAATAACTTTTTAAACATATATAATTTCCTCCTCTTTTAAATATCTTTTTCAATTATTAGACGTATAGATTCTAGGTTTCGCTTCATAATTCATTTAATTGAATTTGCTATGTCAATTAGGGAATTTTCTTGTATATTTCCATATAAAGAGTATTCCACATTATTCATTATCCATGATACACTTGTTGCTTGTTCATCTTTAAAGTAATTTACATAAGCCTTACCAGCACCAATATATAAGGTTTTATCACCTTTTAATCCTAACAAGTTCTTACTTTCCTGTATTGTAAAATATTGGGAATTTAAACTATACTTTATGCTTATGCTTTTAACTCCTTCACAGGGAATAGATATATTTGAAAGTTCAAATCCTTCAGGAACATATGATGGAAGCAGCACCTTACTTTCAAAATATTTTTCAGCGTCTTTCATACTTAAGGATTCTGCTGGAGAAGCTACTCCACCAGGTCTTACTGCACTTAAATTTTCACTATGATTTTTATCATCATCTTTTTCATTTTTTTGACTAGTACCAGGAGATTCAGCATCGTAATTATCTGTATTTTGTGGTAAAACATTTTTATTTTGAATTGTTGTATCCTTATTTGAATTTACATTTTGGGGAGAATTTTTTTCATTTGATTTATCCTGTACTATTGAATTCTCTATTTTATCAGCCTTTGATATTTCCTTTAACGTTTCATTATCTTTAGTTCCTTTATGATCATTATTTATTGATTTATCTACATATTTTTGAGCTGGTTTTACATAACTGCGTGCAATATCAGTTTTATGAGAAAAATTGTACAATTTAAACGTAAAAATTAGAATGGCAAAAACAGCTGATACAATTAAAACCGGTTTTAATTGCAATGATCTTATGTTACTACATCTTGCTAGTGTCTTTCTTTTTAATTCATCTGTAACACAAATATTTTTTAGAATTTCATTTGATTCATCCCTAAAATTTTTCATATTATCTTTCATATTCAATCTTCCCATCTATATTGGATTTCAATACTGACCTTGCTCTAAAAAGTCTACTGCGCACAGTACCTTCTGGTATCTTCAGTACCTTACTTATGTCCCTTGTAGATAATTCTTCATAATAGTAAAGAATTATAATTTCCTTATATTTGCGAGGCATATCCATGACCTGTTTTAATAATTCTTCATGTTGAATTTTATTTATGACTTTGTCATCTACATTTTCACAGATATCTACAAAGGAATTATCATACACATCCTTTGACAGAATAACTTTCTTGAACCAGGAAATTCTTAATAAATCCCTGCAAGTATTTATTGTAATAGTCATAATCCAGTTTTTTTCGCTGCTGCTTTTTTTGAGCTTACTAAAATTTTTATACACTTTTATAAAAACCTCTTGAAAAACATCTTCAGCCAAATACTTGTCCTTTAAATATAGATAGGCCATTCTAAGTACGTCATTTCCATAGCTGTCCATTAACTCTTCTATTTTCTCATCCATATATCAATAACATCTCTTTCAAGACATTTCCTCCTGCTATACAATCTTTAAAAATTAGAATTAAATATACTTAATTTTACCATCAAAATTCCCTTTCACATTATATGACGTATAAAGTTTTAAATTGGCTCCATAAATTTCAAAATTAAAAAATGACCATATATATCAGTAATATTGTACTGTATTAGTAGTCATTTTTATTGTTTCAAACCTTACAATATGTTACTATATGCTTGTATTACCACAATATAACAAATGTATAATAAATAAGGGGACTTAGAATATGTACAAAAAATTGGACAACTTCAGACAATGTCGTTTTAGTATCAGGTGAAGGATATGCCGATGCACTTTCCGTAGCACCAGTAGCAGCAGCAAAGGGACAAATTCTGTTATTAGCAAATAATGACCAGGATTCAGTTCAATCAGTAATTAACTTTGCAAAAGATAACAATTCTAAGGTTACAATTGTTGGAACTTCAAACGTTATAAGCGATACAATAAAGAGTGCTTTTGGCTCAGATGCTGTTAGAGTAAACGGTGGATCAAACAGGTTTAATACTAACTTAGCTGTGTTAAAAACATTCAAGAGTGACTTTAAAAATGATAAACTTTATGTAGCAAATGCAAGTGCAGTCATACCGGATAACCTTTACGCAGACGCATTAGTTGCTTCCACATTAGCTGGAAAATATAGTGCCCCATTAGTATTAGTTGACAAAGATAACTCACCTGCAACAGATAATGCTATATACTATATTAGATATACAGTTTTCAAAAATACTCATGCACAAATAATCGGGGGAACTGGCGTTATTCCAGATTCTATATATGATTCTATAGAGTTAATAGTAACTCCAGTATATATTCATCAAAACTAATCATATTAAATAAATTTCTATTAGTAGATAGTCAAAATACTGAAGCTTAGCTTCAGTATTTTGACTATCTACTCCTATCCTTCTTATTTATCATTCTTACTTTCCATAGAAATTATTTCATGCTTAAGTACATCAATGAGTCCAATGTCCGTAAGCCCTAGTTCCGGAACAGTAGGCAGGGAAATAAATGACAATGTCATAAAGGGTGCAGCTAGAGTACAGCCTATCTCATGTGTAAGATTGTTTAAACTAGTAATTTTCTCTATAACAGAATCTGCATCATGGTCACTCATAAGCCCACCAATAGGTAAAATCATCTTTCCAATGACTTTGCCCTGCTTTACTAATACAAAACCTCCCTGTATATCCTTAATTTCATTAACTGCTGTAGACATATTATAATCATCAGTTCCAACACAAACTATATTGTGGTGATCATGAGATACAGAAGAAGCCAGTGCGCCATCTTTAATATTAAATCCTTTTACAAATCCAATTCCGACTCCACCTGTTTTTCCGTATCTTTCAACTACTGCAAGTTTTAAAATGTCCTCTCCTACATCATTTTGAATTAGTCCTTCCTTTACCGGAAGTTTTGCTTTTATCCACTTGTTTATTATCTGATCTTTAATAAGTTCTATGACATTTACACAAGCTGTATCATTACATTTGGAGTTTATCTTAAAAGATTCTGGTATTATTGGGGTTTTAAATTTTACAGTATTTTTTATCCAGATGGGATATTGTGCACTTACTTTATTTGAAATTAAATTTCCCTGCTCAGCTACAAGTTTACCCTCAAAAAATACCATGGATGGTTCTATATTTTCTAAGCTTTCTACTACCAGAATGTCTGCTTTTCTTCCTGGAGTAATACTTCCTATTTCATCTTCTACTCTAAAATGCTTTGCTGCATTTATAGTTGCCATCTGAATTGCATTTATAGGAGAAACCCCTAGAGAAATGGCCTTGTTCACATTATAATTGATGTGTCCTTCATTTTTTATATCACTGGCATGTTTATCATCTGTACAAAACATAAGGTGTTCAAAAGAAAGTTTCTTATCTACAATTCCCTTTATAAGCTTTTCTACATTTCTCTCAGAACTTCCTTCTCTTATAAATATGTCCATACCAAGTCTTATTCTCTCAAGAAGTTCTTCAAAAGATACACATTCATGATCATCACTCATACCAGAAGCAGCATACACATTAAGATTCTTTCCTGTTATTCCAATAGCATGCCCATTAATTATTTTTCTTCTACTAAGCGAAGCCTCAATTTTCTTTAAATATTTTTCTTTTTTACACAGTATTTTTGAAGGGTCAAGTTCCCCTAAGCTCAACGTCTCATCCCAACTAAGCGCCTCTATAACTTCTTCTAATTCCACTACCCCTCCTGTAGTTTCAAGTCCCGGAGCCGTAGGTACTCTTGATGGTATTTCAATATAAGTTCTATAAGGTAGTTTCTCTATGGAATTAAGCAGAGCTTTTATTCCACCTATACCACATACATTTGCAATTTCCATAAGATCTGCACAGAGAGTTGTAGTACCTTTAGGTACTATTACATCTGAAAGTGCTTCAGGAGAAAGCAATGTAGTTTCAATATGCAAATGGGAATCAATGAATCCTGGAATAGCATACTTTCCACTGCAATCTATAGATTTTTCAGTTTTCAGATTAACATCAGGATCAATACACACAACTCTACCATCTTTTATATAGATGTTTGTACCATATACTTCTTCAGAATAGACATTTACGAGATTAACATTTGAAAGTTTTAAATCACAATATACTTCACCTAGTCCACATTCTATAAGTTTTTTTATTTCCAAATAGCTTCTCAATTACTTTTCCCCCAGTACCCCTCATGAGTTTTTAATATTTCATCTTTTAATTCATTAAAAGGTCCTATTACTGTAATGTCTTTCTGTCCTTTCTTAAACACTTCCCTACAGGAAAGGTCAAAAGTTGGATTTTGCTTGTCATTTCCCGTTTGATTTAAAAGTTCTTTTTCAGTAAGTCCATATACAACTGTTCTTACATTGCCCCAGTAAATGGCACCAGAACACATGACACATGGTTCAAAAGTAGTATATAGTGTACACTCTGCTAAAAATTCTTTAGAATATTTTTGAGATGCCCTCCTCATAAGGGAAGCCTCAGCATGTCCCGTACAATCTCCTGTACTTATCTCTATATTTTCCTGTTCTAAAAGTATATTACCATCCTTATCTACAAGCAGTGCTCCAAATGGAGTATTTCCATGTTCTCTTGAATTTTTAGCAATTTCATTTGCCCTTCTTAAATAATATAAGTGATCTTTTTTACTCATTACACTTTTCCTCTACTTTCTTCATAAAATCTTTAAGCAAATTTATTGAAACTTTTTTTCTAACGTTCCTCTCTAAAATAGGCATTACCTAATGCTTTAGGTGGAGCATTTTTATTTGATTTTCTCATATATACAAGTACCAGTATTATAATAGTTACTAGATATGGGAGCATATCAATAAAATATTGAGAAATAAACATATTTTTCATTCTAAAACTAATGATATCAAGTCCACCAAAAAGATAAGATGCAAAAATAGCTTTATAAGGATTCCATGATGCAAATACAACCAGTGCTACTGCAATCCAACCTCTACCTGCTGTAACATTATCCTGCCAGCTAGGAACATATGCCAGTGATAAATAAGCACCACCAAGTCCACAAAGTGCACCACCAATAAGTATATGAATATATTTATAAAGATTTACATTTATACTAGCAGCATCTGCTGCTGCCGGATTCTCTCCTACTGCTTTAAGATTTAATCCCTTATAAGTTCTGTAAAAATAAATTCCCATAATAATTGCAGCTGCATATCCAATATAAACTAAAATATCCTGATGGAAAAAAATCGGTCCAATAAAAGGTATGTGGGAAAGTATTGGTATACTTACAGGTTCAAAAAAACTTTTAACACCTCCTGGTATATTCTTGCCAACTATACTTTTACCTATAAAATTAGAAAATCCAGTTCCAAATATAGATATAGCTAGTCCTGAAACTGTCTGATTAGCTTTTAAGTTAACCGTTAAAATCGTATATATGAGAACGCCAAAGGCTCCTGCTGCCATAGCTGCCAAAATAGCCATAATTGGATTTCCAGTATTATATCCTATACTAAATCCCATAACCGCACCCATAAGCATTAATCCTTCAACGCCAAGATTTAAATTTCCAGCTTTTTCAGTTAAAATTTCTCCTAGTGTTGCAAAAAGAAGGGGAGTTCCTGCAACTACTGCTGCTGCTAAAAAGCTAATTACTCCATTCATTATTTACACCTCATTTACAACTTTTTTATTTTCGTTATAATTTTCATTTACATCGCCCTTTGACAGTCTAAACCTAATAAAGAATTCGCTTCCAAGTACAAAAAATAAAATTACTGACTGAAGTATTGATGCTACTGAATTTGGTATACCAAATGCTGTTTGGATAAACGATCCGCCTTGCAAAAGACCTGCAAATAGAATTGATACCAAAATACTTACAACAGGGTTTAAATTTGATATCCAAGCTATTATTATTCCAGTATATCCAACCCCACCTGTTATTTCAGTAGAAAGTGTTTGTTCTATAGCAGAAGACTGTATTACTCCTGTTATTCCACAAAATACAGCACTAAGTACTATAGCAATTAAAGTAGTTTTCTTTATACCTATTCCTGCATATTTAGCGGTATTTTCGCTTTCACCAATTACAGAAATTTCATAACCAGTTTTAGTGTGATTTAAGAATATATATACAAAAATAGCAAGTAATATAGCTATTATCCATCCAATATGAACGCCAAAGACACTTGGAAGTACTGCGTTAGAAGAGAAATTAGGCATTTTAGGGAATCCCAAAGAACTAGGATCTTTCCATGGACCATATTGAAGATAAGTTACAAATTTTAATGCAATATAATTCATCATAAGGGTAGTTATAGTTTCATTGGCCCTCCATTTCACTTTAAAAAAGCCTGGTATAAATCCCCATATTCCACTAAATAGTACTCCACTTGCAAACATTAAAATGATGAGGATAGGAGATGGCATATTAGGAAAATGAAATGCAACAAGTGCAGCTCCAAAAGCTCCCATTATTATCTGACCCTCACCGCCTATATTATAATATTTTAATTTAAGACCTATTGCGATTCCAAGGGCAGTGATTGCAAGTGGTATAGCTGAATTTATAGTCTGCTTAATTGGATTAGAACCTCCAAAGGCACCTTTAAACATTGAAATATAAACTGATATAGGATTGCACTTAAGTGCTGCAAAAAGAATTCCCATTACAACAAAAGCTAATAATATGGCAATTATTCTAATAGACACTTCTTTATTTTTACTTATATTCTCTCTTTTAACAAACTTCATTTTCATAAATCTCATCACCCTTACGCTTATTGCCAAGCATTTTATATCCTATTGCTTCCTTTGTAACATTTTTGCTTTCAAAGTTTCCTGTTATCTCCCCTGAATACATAACTATAATTCTGTCACAAATACTTAAAAGTATATCCAGGTCTTCTCCAACAAATAATATACCTGTACCTTTTTTCTTTTCTTCATTTACTAAATTATAAATGGTATAACAAGTGTTTATATCAAGGCCCCTTACTGGATAACCCATTAAAATCAACTTAGGATTTAATCCTAATTCTCTTCCCAAAAGTATTTTTTGTATATTTCCTCCAGAAAGATTTTTAATTGGATAATGTATACTTGGGGTCTTTACTTCTAAATCCTCTTTAATTTTTTCAGCTTTCTTTTCAACATCATCTTTTTTGAGTAGCAATCCTTTTTGTTTTTTATAATATTTTAAAAACACATTATCGACCATATCCATAGATCCTACAAGTCCCATACCAAGCCTGTCCTCCGGTATAAAACTTATTCCTAAATTTTCTTTTGAAAGTTTTGAAGCATCTTTATCAGTTATGTCTTTTCCCTGAAATTCTATTTTTCCACTAGATATTTTAGTAATTCCAGCTATGGCTTCACAAAGTTCCTTCTGACCACATCCTGAAATTCCTGCGACTCCAACTACTTCTCCTTCATGTATCTCAAAATTTATATTTTTAAGTATAGGAATGTTCAAATCATTTATTAAGTTTAAATCTGAAACTTTTAATATGGATTTGCCAATAGTCGTATTTGATTTTTCTATAGCTAAATCTACATGATAACCTATCATCTTATCTACTAATTCCTTAGGTGTAGTACTATCTTTTGTAACAGTTTCTACAGATTCACCTTTTCTAAGTATAGTAATTGTGTCCGCTACTTGCATAACCTCATCTAATTTATGAGTTATAAATATAATAGAACATCCTTCTTTTTTCATTCTTTTCATTAAGTTAAATAATTTCTTGGTTTCTTGAGGGGTAAATACTGCTGTGGGTTCATCTAAAATAAGAATATCAGCTCCCCTATACAGCACCTTTAATATTTCAAGATTTTCTCTTTCTCCTACAGACATATCATAAACGTATTTGTTTAAATCTACATCAAAGCCATATTTGTCTTTTATTTGTTGAACTTTTTTTACCTCTTTATCATAATTTAAAAATAACTTTTTTTTCTTTCCCAAAATAATATTTTGTATTGCAGTCATGGATTCTATAAGTTTGAAATGTTGATATATCATACCTATACCAGATTTTATAGCATCAGTAGGTGATTTAAACCTAATTTCCCTGCCATGTATAAAAATTGAACCGCCATCAGGAATATATATTCCTGACAGCATGTTCATAAGTGTACTTTTGCCTGCACCATTTTCACCTAACAGTGCATGAATTTCTCCACCTTTAACATTAAAATTAACATTGTTATTAGCAACTACGTCACCAAATTTTTTAGTTATATTTTTCATAGTTAAATAATATTCTTCATTCAAAAGGATACACTTCCTTCCTATTTTTCATTTGCACCATTTATGCCTTGTACAAACCAATCTATTTTTTCAAGATAATTGTCATCTAAAACCTGACCTTCTTTAACTTTTAATTCACCTTTTTGATCCTTAATTGGTCCAGCAAATATCTTCAATTTACCTGAAATTATATCAGCTTTAGCTTTTTCTACAGCTTCTTTTCCACCTGCTGGTGCACTTTCTGCTCTAATTGGTGCAAGATCATTAACTCCTGATTCAATACCCTTTAACCATTTCTCAGATTTCCACTTTCCAGCTATTAAATCATTAATTTGCTGTTTATAATACACATCCCAATGATAAACAGGTGCTGTCATGTACATTTTAGGATCTTCATTCTTCTTGTCTCTATCAAATCCTATACCTGCAAGTCCCTTTTCTTCAGCAGGATCTAAAGCAGATGTAGTATTTTGTTCTTCACTTATAACATCATTTCCCTGATCAACAAGTGCCTTACCTGCTTCTTTTTCTTTTGCAGGATCATACCAAGTATGAGTCCACTTTACATTTACTACAGCATTTTTGTTAACAGACTGTACTCCTAATGCAAAAGCATTAATTTGCCTATATAATTCTGGTATCGGCATAGATCCTACTACACCTATTTTGTTTGTCTTAGTTTTCATGCCAGCCAATATACCAGTTAAATACGTTGATTGATAGTATTTAGCAAAATATGCGCCCATATTATCTGCTGTTTTATATCCTGCATTATGTAGGAATATAACATCCTTATGTTTTTGTGCTTCCTTATAAACATAATCCATATATCCAAAGCTAGCTGCTACAATTACATTACATCCCTGACTAATCATATCTTCTATAACAGGTTCAACTTTCTGGGATTCTGGAACATTTTCTTTATATATAGTCTTGATTCCCATCTTATCAAGTGCCAGTCTTCCATCGTTGTGGGCATCAACCCAGCCACCATCACCTAAACTGCCATCATAAATAAAACCAACTTTTATTTTGTCTTTATCTATTTTCTTTCCTCCAGAAGTAGTACTTACTCCAGTAGAGCTTGTGTCAGATGACGAACATCCTGCAAATAATCCTGTAATAACAACAAGTACAAGTAAAAAGATAAGTATTTTTTTCTTCTTCATTATTAGTTCCCCCTTATTATTTAGAATAATATTATTAGAAGGCAAGTGAATAATTTTATAGTTTATTATTCATTTGCTTTTTAAATATATCTAGAAATAAAATATAGTAGTTAGCATTTTAAAAAGTATTTTTATATTTTCGTTATTTTATGCAAAGTGTTTTTGCTTATTTATCATTTTTATCGTGATAATATTTTATAATAGTAATAATATATTATTATATTAAGTATTATAGTTGCATATTTTAAATAATACAATAGTAAAATTACAAATTTATTAATATTTTTTTATTTTTATGCTAAAAATAATGCTATAGCATATGTATTTTTACGATTTTTATAATTAAGCTGCATACTTTTTCATTAATTTAATTGAATATAATATATTATTTTCTAAAAAAAGCATTTTTATATGCTTGTATATTTCATTATAGGCATTATATTTATAGAAAATTTTAAAAATATGTATTTTAATATGTGAGTTTAATGTTATAATCTAAATAAGTATTTTTATATATTTTAATAATTTTATCGTTAAGTGGTATATTGTTATTTTTATTTATTATCTTTATTGTTATAAGTTAAATAATAATTGGGGTGAGAAATTTGAATAACAGAGAATTATTAAAAAAGTACATACCTGTAGCTAAATTTATTTCTGAAATTCTAGGAGATAACTGCGAGGTAGTAATCCAAGATATAACTACTCCTAACAATTCTATAATTTTTATAAAAAACGGTCATTTAACAGGAAGAAATATAGGTAGTCCCCTTACTAACTTAGTTCTTAATATAATTCAGAATAAAACTTATACTAATAAAAATTACGCAACTAACTACAAAGCAGAAGGTAATTTTAAAACTTTCAAATCTTCAAGCTATTTTATTAAAAATAATGATAACAAGATAATAGGATTACTTTGTGTAAATATAGATATTGAACCTTATAATAAAGTCAAGGATTTAATGGATAGATTAAGTTTTGTATCAAATACCGACGTGAGCGAAAGTGAAAACATAAAAACACAAGAGCAATTTTATGATAATGTGGACGATCTCTTATGTACCATGATCAATGAGGCTATATCTGAAATAAATATTCTTCCAGAACGCATGTCTGCTAATGAAAAGATTTGTGTAGTAAAATATTTATACGATAAAGGAGCTTTTAATTTGAAAGGTGCTGTAGTTAAAGTAGCTAAGGCTCTTTTGGTTTCCGAGCCTACTATATACAGATACTTAAACAAATACATGTAATAAAGTGCACCCCAAATGTTAGATACGTATAAAACATTTGAGGTGCACCTATTTTCACAGCTTCCTTAATTTAGTTATTCAAAAATATACCCCATGTGTCTGAACCTAAAATACCATCCGTAGCTTTTCTCCAATTCTTCTGAAGATTAGTTACAGCCTGGAAAGTGGCTTCATCATAAACCATAGGAGTATAAGAATTTTTCTTTAAATAGCCATATTGCTCAAGTTTCTGCTGTATCCACAACACTACATGAGATTTATGACCTTTAACAATGATATTTTGTATTCCCTTTAGTGCCGCAGTCGTGGCAGGTCCTGCAATACCATCTACAGCTAATTTTGCATTATAATCCAAATTCAGATTATACTGAAGCGCTTTTATCTGCTGCACAAGAGTATTAGGCTTAACAGGTGATACATTTCCAGTAAATATATCTTCTATAAAATAATTTAAGTCCACATATCCCACAGCTCCGTTTAATTTTCCGGTTTCTGAATACTGCCATGAAGCATTATCTGGATATAAGGAAGGCTGACTTCCATAACTTGCAATCCAAAGTGGAACATCTGGAATATTACCTGACAAATAATCTTTATAAAATGCATATCCAGAATATACTCCTATCTTGCGACCTTGTGACTGTACATATTTGATAAACGCATTTGCAAAATTAATAGCATTGCTCCTGCTCCAATTTTCCTCTCCCTCTATATCAAGCCACAGAACAGTGTCACTTTCCAATCCTGAGATAGTTTCTAAAAAGTGCTTTGCTTCTGCTGTTGGAGCATTGCCATTTGCGTAATGATAAAATCCCAATTTAAGTCCTGCCTGTTTAATTCTTGGATATCTATAATTTAATAAACTATCTACACGATATAGACCTTGTGTTGCTTTTTGAATTACTACAGAAATACCATCTGTATTTTTAATAACATTCCAGTCTGAAATATTATCTCCTTCATATACGTCTATTCCATTCATTATCTTCATAAATCATTCCTCCTATTGTATTTTTAAATACTTAGGACAAAAGGAGTCTATTAACTTGTTATGCCAATGCCTCCATTTTAATGTATTCATGAAGCTTTTAATTTGTTAAAAATAAAAAGAATTCTATACCCTTAAAACACATCATTTCTCCAATACGGTCACTATGTATTCATTAAGTTTATTTATATTCTTCTAATGTCTTCAATAAAGTTTCAGTATGAAAAGGCTTCCTAATATAGCCACTAGCTCCTAGTTTTATACATTCATCTTTCACTTCTTCATGACCTACTGCTGACATAATAAGTACAACTGCGTTAGGGTCAATTTTCATTATATCAGTTAAAACTTCAACACCATCCATCCTAACCTCAGACATATTCAAATCTAAAAGCACAATGTCTGGTTTTTCAAGCTTGAATAGCTCTACTGCTTCCTGTTTATTTGATGCACCAAATATACTTTGGAAACCTCCCTTTTCAATAATCTTTTTTACGAACATCCTCATATACGATGAATTATCAACTATTAATACCTTTTTCATATTAAAAACTCCTTTATATCCCTAATTTTTAAAGACCCTCTTTAGTGAAGCAAATCTTTTATTTTAGCAAAAAATCTAGCACATTCATCTATTTCATGTTTTAAAGCTGCCTGCTCTAATTTTATTGCTAATTCATGAATAGAAAGTATTCCTAGAGTTCCAGAAGAACCCTTTAACTCGTGAGCTAACCAAGCCAATTTATCAAAATCATTACCATCAATAGCCTTGCTAATATCTGATAATAAATCAGGTAAACATCTTATATATTCTTCAAGTATTTCTTTTGCATCATCTTTTCCAAGTCCTGTAGTTTTAATAAAGCAGTCAATATTATCGTCTATTATTTTACTATAATCATCTACACACTCTCTCGTTTTAGTATTGGCTTCTATCATCTTAAACATCTTATCAAAATTAATAGGCTTACTAATATAATCGTCCATGCCAGTTTTAATGCACTTTTCTGAGTCACCATCCATAGCATTAGCAGTCATTGCTACAATTGTAGTATGCTTTTTGTCTCCTTCTAACATCCTTATCTTAGATGTACACTCATACCCATCCATTACCGGCATCTGGCAGTCCATAAAAACAACATCATAATCTTTTTGCAGCACTGCTTTTAATGCTTCACTACCATTCACCGCCACATCACAAATCATATCATGTGATTTAAGCATAGTTATAACAATTTTACGATTCATTTTATTATCTTCAACCAATAAAATTCTTGGTTCTAATGCATTTTGAACTTCTTTAACTACATGCTTCGTTATAACCTGATGTCCTTCTCCATCTTCTTTTTTAAGGCCCAATACCATAGCAATACAAGCAAGTAAGTCATCTCTTCTGACAGGTTTACTCAAATATGATGAAAAACCATATTCTTTCGCAGCCTCAGCATCTCCCTTTTGAGTTATATTAGTTAGAAGTATTAATTTAATATCCTTTGAAAAAGGTATTGTTTTTAACGTATTGGCCAGTTCATAACCACTCATATCATTCATTTGACAGTCTATGATAGCAATGTTTATTTTGTTTTTTGTATTTGCATTTGAAAGAATTGTGGTAATGGCACTACTTCCGTCTTCAGCTTCAAATACTTTAAGACCAGTTTCTTTAAGATATGAATTAATGATTTTCCTGTTATTTACATCATCATTAGCAATTAAAATATTCATACCATCAAGCTTTTCAAATGCAAATTTCTGCCCTGATGCTCTTTTTACAATCTTCAATCTCACATCAAACTTAAATATAGACCCTTTTCCAAATATACTTTCAACGTGAATTTCACCGCCCATCATTTTCACCAATTCACTAGATATGGCAAGCCCCAGCCCCGTTCCTCCATAATTTCTAGTTGTAGAAGTATCTGCTTGACTAAAAGATTTAAATATCTTATTAATATGATCCTTACGAATTCCGATTCCAGTATCTTTTACTTCAAAGTTAAGTACAGCTGTTTCATTTTCTTCCTTTAAACAATCAACTGTAACAGAAATTTCACCCTTGTTAGTAAATTTTACTGCATTACTTATAAGATTATTTAATATCTGTCTAAGCCTTGATGGATCACCAACAACCTCTTCAGGAACACTTTCGCTAATCATGGTATAAAGTTCAAGTCCTTTTTCTACTGCCTTAGGAACAAGTAGTGAAACCGCATCTTCAATAGTATTTCTTAAATTAAATCTAATCTTTTCCATGGTTAGCTTTTTAGCTTCAATCTTTGAAAAATCCAGTATATCATTAATAATATACAATAATACCTTTGAAGCAGATTTTGCTTCACGTATAAAGTCTTTTTGTTCTAAAGACAAATTAGTTGATTGAAGCAAATCGAGGAATCCAAATATTCCGTTCATTGGAGTTCTTATTTCATGAGACATATTTGCAAGAAACTGACTCTTTGCAATATTTGCTGCTTCTGCTTGTTCTTTTGCCTTGTATAACTCTCTTTCTGCTAATCTCTGCTCTGTGATATCCTCAGCAGTGCAAATAAGATACTTGATATTACCTGTCTTATCCTTCTGGGGCTTACTTTTAATTTGAAGCAGTCTATTTTCACCTTTGAAGTTTCTAATCTCGATCTCTTTTTCTGCCGACTCACTCTTTTGAAATAACTCCCAGTTACTTGCAGAAAGTTTATTTGCAGTATCTATATCAAATATATCGTATAAATCCTGATATTCTAAATCACTTTTATTCTTTCCAAAAAACCTTGCATGGGCTTCATTTACAGCTGCATAAGAAGTAACGTTACTTAATGCCCATATTTGCGATTCAGAATTATTAAGTAAAATTGCCTGCCCTCTAAGAGCTTTTTTATATGTTTTTTCCTTTACAATTCTTGCCCTAGTATTTGAAAAAGCCTTTGAAATGTCTATTAATATTCTAATTTGCTCCTCTTTCCATGTCACAGGCTTTGACAAACTTTCATAACCTATGAATCCAATTAACTTATTTTCACTTTTTAATGAAACTATAAGAGAAGTTTTGATTTCTTCCTTTAAAAAAGCCTCTTTTTCAAATACTGCTTCATCAGGAAATTCTTCTACATCATTCACTACAACAAAATCCTTATTCTTAATCTGGCGAATCAGCCATGGGAAAGCATAAACTACCTCTTCCTCCTCGATCTCTCTTTTTGGTTTTATACCTTTCTTATTCCATTGGCACTCTATTTGCATAAAAGTAGGATCTTTAGAAAAGTAATAGATAAAAATTCTATCCAAATCAAAAAATAAGCCTATTTCCTCCAATGATTTTTTTAACTCAATCTGATAATTATTACTATTTACATCTAAAAATTTCTGAAAAGTATTATGAATTAATTTCAAGAAACCATTGGAATAATTAACATTTGGGTAATTGCCTTCACCTTTCATAAAATCCCCCCTAATTTTAAAGCTCACAAGTTTTCGTAATAAAAAGAGTTAATTCTTTCAATAAATCAATTTCATAAGGTTCTAAAAGTAAATTTCCAGCTTTATCATATATAACTTTTACCACAGGTCTCATTGGCATTGATTTGTTTTGCTTTACCACTAAGCCCTTTTCATTTGAACTTAAAATAACTCCACTTCCTGTTGGGAAAGCGGCTATATTCATAGTGAACTTTCTTACCATTTCTGCATCAAAATAAGTATTACTCATACCAACAAGATATTCAATAACCTCATTGACACTTTTACTTTTGAAACCATTTCTACCTGATATCATATTATCAAATACGTCACATATGGACACCATCTTTGCAATTTTGTTTATTTCATCGCCTTGTAATTTTAAAGGGTATCCGCTGCCATCACTTCTTTCATGATGCATTAATGCAACTACCTTTACGGATGCATTCCAAATATACTGTGATCCTAAAAAATCATAACCTACCTTTGGATGCATTAATGTAATGTATTTATCTAATTCTTCCTTAGTCTTAAAATTATCTAAAAGTTTCCTATCATTCATAATTTTTATCTTACCTATATCATGAAGCAAAGCACCTGTAGCTATATCTTTAAGCTTCATTACACCATATCCCATATGAGTTCCTATTATTGTAGCTAATACACAAACATTTACCGAATGGGAATATATATTGTTATCACTTGCACTTATTTCTGCAACATTTATCAAAACCTCTTTATTCGATACCACATCTTCAATTACTGCGTCTACTGAATTCATAATACTGCTATTATCAGTCTTTCCTTCTCGACAGTATGTTCCAATCATTTGCCTAACAGCATGTTTACTCATTTGCCTTGTCTTTTGAGAAACACTTTCCTCAATAATCACATTTTTCGATATATCGTCATCAATATATACACAATTAATTCCAATTTCTTTAATTCTCTTAATATAATAAGGTTTTAATTTTACTCCAACGTTAAGTAAAACTCTACCGAATTCATCATAAATTTGCCTTCCAAGGATTTCATCCCCCTTCAGGCTGGAGACACTAATAACTCTCATCTCTACCTCCAAATGAAATAATTAATTTTTGCTGAGCAATTAAAAGTCATTTTTTTAAATACTTCTACAATAAAAATACAGCACATTTTTACCTATTAAATCAAAAAACAATCACTATTTGCAACGATTATTATTTAAATATCTTAGCACATTCCAAAGCTTTTTACTACATATTAGAATCCATTATTCCACTTGCAATATTTAACAAACTCATACTACCTATTTTAAATATTGAAATAATCTTATATAAGATTATACCATTCATAGTATGTATAATTTAATTATTATGAAAAATATTCAATAAGTTATATGGCTACTATTGACAATTGGTTAAAGCTTCAATATTTAATGTGCATTTCCATACTTGAAAAATACTTGTACAAAGTTATGTTGTAAAGTGCTATAATAATTATGTTGAAATCCTAAAAAAATATTTGCTTGTTGCTAATTGCTCTGTTTGAAAAAACAACTTTAATCTCTGGAACTATTCCATTGATAGAAATACTCGGAATATAACTTTATCCAATAGAAAAAACCTTAAGGTATTCAAAAATTCATTAAAAGCCTATATAATTAATAATTAAAGAGAAGGTGAAAGATTTGAAATTTGCAATGTCTTATAGTTTTGGCAAAGATTCTGCTCTTGCCATGTATAAAATGATTGAAGCGGGACACGAGCCTATCTGTCTTATCACTGCTATAAATGAAAGGGATGGTAGATCGTGGTTCCACGGCATATCACAAAATATAGCGGAAAAGAGTGCCGACTCAATCGGTTTACCGATTATAACAGCCAGTTCTACTGAAAGACAGAAATATGTTGAGGCTTTTACAAATGCTTTGCTACAAGCTAAAACTCTGGGTGCTGAGGTGTGCGTCTTTGGTGATATAGATATAGATGAGCATTTGGAATGGAATAAGAACGTTTGTAATGCCGCAGAACTTGAATGCATTACTCCACTTTGGGGAACTTCCAGAGAAACGTTAGTTAAAGAAGAAATTGAATCTGGCATTACTGCTGTTATTAAAGTTGTTGACCATAAGTATCTTGATGATGAATTCTTAGGCAGAGAACTCACGACTGAGCTTGTGAATAAAATAAGACAAACTGGAGCTGATGTTTGTGGCGAAAACGGCGAATATCATACTCTTGTAACTTATGCACCGTTTTATAAAGCTCCTGTGCCTATACATCTTGGAGAAATCGTGCAAATTGACGGCTATGGAGCAATAGATATTCTTTGATTAACTAAATAGATTTTGATGCATAAGCAGTTCATCACTTCATGGTGTAGAGCTGTTTTTTTAAACTTAATTCTCCTTTGGAAACTCAATTTTTATGCTTGTACTTTTTTAGTTCATCTACTGCTGAATCTGTGAGCTTTGGTTTGCCTTTATCAAAACTAATTTCTTTGTAAAAATGGGACGTAAAATATGCAGACCAGCTGCTCCAGTTAGCATAACTATTTTCACTGCTTATATTAACATTTAATAGATAAAGCCCTATCCCTAAAAAAATTGAAATTAAAATTAGAAAGGCAATAAAAAACTTGAAATATAAATTAAATATTACCTTGTATCCTGATTTTTTCATTCTATTCATTCCTTTTTACAAGTTTGTATCCAAGTCCTATTACAGTAACTATAATTTCCGGTTTAGAAGGATTTTTCTCAAGCTTTTCTCTTAAATGTCTTATATGAACGGAGATTGTATTATCATATTCAAAATAATCATCTCCCCATACTACCTCACATAATCTTTCCTTATTGACTATTTTATTTGAGTTTTCTGCCAGATATAAAAGAAGCTTGTATTCTTTTGCTGTAAGCTTTACTTCTGCACCATCCTTGTATACCTGACTATGCAACTTGTCAATAGAGATGTTACTAATACTTGAGTTAATTTAAGAACTAACTATGGATTACCACAATTTACATTGGTAATTTTATGGTTAGTTTTTTATTGTCTTAAAAATACAAGGATAATTATGCCAAATTAAAAAAGCTGACAATATCCTTGATGCCATTAATACCAATAGTAAAAATGAATGTTATATACTTTTACGTATTTTTATCACCCCGTTTCATAATATTGTTAACTAATCTACTTGTTTTGTATTTTCCCTATACTCACCATAAATCTTTACTGCGATAGCAGGATTTTTATAATATAAAGTCATTTTTTCAATAAACTCCATGATTTTTTTCAGCATAACTACTATACATACAAGTGTAACTCTTACTGCATGAGAAACTGTGCCAATTAACCGTAGGTTGTTTAAACCACTCCACTGCTTAGCGTAGCTATTAGTTCTTTCAGAAGATGATCTTATGCTTTTTATTTGTTTATATCTCTTGCTGCATCTTGGCACTTCTATTGTTAAACGTGGATTATCCCTTATAGACATGTCTTTTGTATATCCATGTTTTTATTATAATGTTCGCAGTTCTCACATTCTTTTTCTTTCTTTCCACATATATATTTTACAGACTTCCTTTTTGAATCATGCCCATTTGGGCTACATACTTTGCCACAGGGTGCATATGGTCGTCCTAATTCATCATATCCTCTACGTTTAAGAGCTTCCTTTGTTAATTTTTCATTTCTAAAGTTATAGTCAATTATAGGTACTGCCCCTTCTTTTCTAACTTCTTTATACACATACTCATAGTCATAACCTGAATCCATAATATGATATTTTGTCTCAAAAGCTGAATATTCTTTAAGTTTTTTATTCAGTTTTATAAATGTTTCAGCTTCATTTATATTCCCTGAACCCGTTTCAACCATAATAGGAATCTATAAATTCAGTTCTACTTCTACTGAAGTCATAATTACTGCTTTATATCCAAAAACAGGCTCTAATTTATTCGGATTATGTCTATCTCTCCTGTATCCTGTTCTTGCTTCTATATCTTTACATGCCTTAGGACAGCTATATTCTATTTTACCTTTATTACTTAAAGCAATAGAACTTGATATAAGCTCTATACCATAACCTTCAGGAACAACTATATCAATACCCAAAATAATGTTAAGATACTTAACATTATTTTTAAAGCCTTTAGCTGGATTTCTATTTACTTTTATTTTCAATGCAGAGAATGTTCCTATATCTTTTTCCTGTAATTTTTTATCTTTGTTTTTTAGTGCTATTTTCATTTTTTCTATAACTTCTGGTCTTGGACATTACATATCTACAGTGACTATCTTACTACGCTTATCCTCTTTATCAATAAGTAAGCATTAAACATTGCTAGAGAGTCTATAAACTTAACTATATTATTTATCTTATTGAAAAAAATAAATAGTTTTCTGAGCTTTAAAGAAAAAATTGTAGATGTTTACCAAAGCTTATATTTGTTTGTTCCTTGTTTTGCAACTTATAGCTTGATATTAATTTTTTATTTTACTCAATATATTCATGTTGATAATAAAAGCTATTATCTTTTTTCAATTTTTCCCAAAATTTACTTTGTCGTGCCATTTGTATGTATTATATTGTTAATTTCTATACTTATTAATGCATACATCTTTAAAAAAGTAATTGAAATACAAAAAATTGAACAAACAAACTTATTAATGGATCAACAGTTTAGACTTCAAATTAACCATAGTAAAAATCTTGAAGCTCTCTATAGTAGTATACGTAGTGTTAAGCATGACATGAATAATCATTTACTTTGTTTAAAGATTTTAGCTGAAAATGGAAACACAAAAGAAATAAACAAGTATTTATACACACTTGGACAAACTATAAAAAAATTGAACTATAAAATCAAAACAGGAAATGTAATTTCTGATGCCATTATAAATGAAAAATACAATATTGCTAAAATGAATAATATTGAATTCATTTGTAACTTTATCATACCTGACGAAATTATACTTGATTCTGTAGACTTATGCGTAATATTAAGCAATTGTTTAGATAATGCAATTGAAGCTTGTATGAAAATTGAAGACGAAACTATTAACAAGAAAATCACCATTAATTCTTATATCCACGATTTATATTTGCTAATAGAAGTTTCAAATACCTCCGCAAATAAACTTCAATATAAGGATAATAAAATTATAAGTACAAAAAAGAATAAAAATAGTCACGGCATAGGAATATCTAATATAGAAACTATAGTAAAAAAATATAATGGAATTTTAGATATCATATCAGAAAAAAATAAATTTATTTTAAATATTATGCTTAAAGTAAAAAATAATTAGTTATTAATTGAGGACTGCTTTAAGAAAGGAATGTTTTGTATGCAAATTAATTCAACTACTTATAATCCAATGTTAAACAATAGTTTTAACAGCTCCAATGATGATTCCCCAAAGGATATTTATGGAAATGAAAATCAAATTGATAATGAAATACAAAGTCTTGAACAAAAAAAATCAAGTTTAAACAGTAAAATTAGTAGTATAAAAGGTGATTTTACATCATCAAAGGCTAAAGATGAATTGATTAGTCCTTTAAAAAGTGAACTCCAATCAATTGAAGCTAAAATACAGGAAAAACAATCTGCAAAAATGAAAGGAAAAACTAAAAAAACTAATTCTGGGAAAAAAGCTAAAAATAATAAACATATTTCTAATAAAAGTAAATCTATTCCAGAACAATTAGATAATATCACTACGCAAACTGGTATTACAAATAAATTAAAAATAAAGAATACACTAAAAGGTTCTTCTAAAATTTCTAATGTATCTGATTCTATAAATAATAAAAAAAATAGTACTCATGTAAAAAACGCACTTGCTGTATATAAATCATCAGAAAATGAAGATTCAACAACTTATGAGACAAATACTCTAGCTTAAATATCAAGTGATTCTTAGACTCAGGTGGAGTTTGCTTGTGAGGAATACCTCTTACCTGAGCAAAAGCTCGTAAAATGCCATTTAGGCATTTTACCCATCTGAGCCTTAGAAGAACTTATCCAGGCGCGTAGCAGTGCTTATCCCACACTTGAAGAAGATTGGGGTATTAGCAATGATAGCGATCGGATAAAGGGACTGAAACATTAAAAAATTTATATACAATATGTTGTAATATTTATTCTTAATGTAACAGCCCCTCATTTTTAGCACAATACCACTTAAATTTATTGTAAAAATATCACTGCAGATGAGTCATCACTTTTTTTTAAATCTAGGAAATTTCACTACATCTGCATCCTCATTTTCAATAAGTCTTATATACTTGATGCAATCCTTGTTTTTCAATAATTGAAATAAGGTTATCAGCCTCCATATATTTGTAATTATCAAAAATTGCTGAAAACCCATCTGACATTAATAAAGCCTTTTTACATTCTTCCAAATCCAAATACCCATAAAGAGAATTTTCTACTGCACTTTTATCAAATTCTAATGTCCAGTAACCTTCTGGGAGTATTTTTAAGCAATCTATGTTTAATAAGCAGTGGATTTATCCTCTGTCTAGCTTCAACAAAACTTATTCCTTCATTTAACATTAACTCGTTCATTTCAGCTTTAGCTATATTATCCAATTTATCAAGCAAAGTCTGTTTAATAATACTTGAATTTCCATTATTATTCTCAACTATAAGTGTACAATCTCCAAGTAAAAAATATTCTACTTTATTATTGTTAATTCTAATTATAGCTATAGAAGCCGCTGGCAAATCAACTTTATCAGGATATTTTAATGAAGAAATTTTATTAAATTTATTGCTTATAAAATCCATTCCTTTAGAAACAATTCCTTTAATATCCTTTGATTTATCTAAAATATTATCTTTAAGATAGTTATTCCATTCATTAACAAACCAATACACATCACCTTTAGAACCTGTCAGATTAGTTTTGTTTTAGCATCTGATGTAAAACTTTTAAAAATTTCAGGCGTAAGTTCTCTTATGGGTATTTAAGAAGTATATTATAAAACTAAAAATTTCAAATACTATTTTGAGTCAATTTTACTATAATAAAAAAGTGATAAATGCCATTATCACTTTTTGCAACATTTTATTTACTAATATCTCTTACTTATGACTTTATATATAATTTAATATACTTCTATTAAACTTTTTCCTTGTTAACTCTGTAACCAGTTTTAAAATCCACTATATTCTTTAATGGCTGCTGATTTTTAAAATATTCAAGATTTTCAATACTTATGTTAACAATTCTTCTTAAAGTTTCTGGAAGATGAAAAAATCCTGATATATGAGGAGTAATAACAACCCCTGGCGCATCCCATAATCTATGTTCAGGTGGCAGCGGTTCTGGCTGCGTTACATCAAGACCTGCACCACTAATAATTTCATTTTCAAGAGCATCACACAAATCTTCAGTACATATACAACTTCCTCTTCCCACATTAAGAATGATTGCATCTTTTCTCATTAAATTAAATTTATCTTTATTAAATAAATGGTGAGTATCCTTTGTCCCAGGAAGACTTAAAGCCACTACATCAGCTTTAGGCAAAAGTTCATCCAAAGCTTCCATTGTATACAATTCATCAATATATTCTGGCTTTTGTCCTTTAGTTCTCTTTACTCCTATGGTATAGCTTCCAAGTGCCTTCATTTTTCTAGCAAAATCCCCTCCAATATCACCAAGACCTACAACTAATGTTGTACTTCCTTCTATTGAGGTAACATTTCCTTCATCCTTCCATATATGTTTTTTCTGATTCATATAATATAAATTCAACTTCTTTTTAATTTCAAATAACATACCGAGCATATGTTCAGATATTGCAAGTCCATAAGCGCCTGATGCATTTGTAAGGTATGCTCCTTCAGGAATTACACCAGCTTCGCAATATCCATCAGTACCTGCACTGTTTAATTGAAGCCATTTAAGCTTTTTACTTCCCTTTATGTACTCTGGAGGAACATTTCCAATAATTATATCAGCACTTTTTACAATTTCATTGCTAATTTCTTTAGTTGATATAAAAATATACTCCTCTTCTGGCATCTTTGATTTAAGTTTTTGTTTTTCATCTTCACTTAATGGAATTACAACTAAAATTCTCATATAATATCACTTCCTTCTAGTACCATTATATTATAAATTTAATAAGCTAAAAACTTTACATTTTCAATTGCATATTATTTCTTTATAGAATGATTACTCATTTTCTTCCATAGAATTTATATAAATTTTCCCCCACTCTCCCATATTTTTTAATACAGGTATAAAAGAGCGTCCCATTTTTGTTAATGAATATTCAACTCTCGGAGGTACTTCCTTATAAATTTCCCTATGCACCATACCATCATCCTCTAGTTCTCTTAATTGCTTGGTAAGTACTGGTTGAGAAATCCCTTTACATAACCTTTGAAGTTCATTAAACCTCCTTGTTTTTTCGTTTAAATGAAAAAGGATTATCATTTTCCATTTTCCTGAAATTAAATATTGTACTGCTGCTATTGGACATGATTTATTAGACTGGGGATTTTTTAATATTCTTGCCATTTAGCTTGTTTCCTCCTCAATAGTACTATTTTTGTTAGTATGTAACAAAAAAGTACGTACTTGAATGGTTACACCTATTACCATAATATTATAGTAACTTCAAAAATAAAAATCAATTTTAAAAGGGAGTATAATCAAATGGAAATAAAAAAAGTTTTAAATCGTTTTTATGTAAATGACATTGAAAAAGCAATAAAATTCTATGAAAAAATATTAAATGAAAAATCTAAAAATAGATTTAAATATCCTGAAGCAAATTTAGAATTGGTAACAGTAGGAAATACTTTAATAATAAGCGGTTCTGATGAGACATTAAAGGCTTTTAGAGATACTCAAGCAACATTTTTAGTTGATTCCATCATTGAATTCAAAGAATTTTTATTAAATAATGGTGCTGCTGTTATTAGAGACTTGAAAAAGGTACCAACTGGGATGAATATGACTGTAAAACATCCTGATGGTACAGTAGTTGAATATGTTGAACATAAATCCAATCTTAAGTGGTAAATAGCCTAAAATAGTAAAGAATCCTTTAATGATAAGGATTCTTCACTATTTTCATTCATACGATTTTTAATATCTAAATTATATTTATAACGTGTCATCTTTAATATAACTATCAAAAAATGGAGGAACTTTATTTTTTATTTTGCCATCACCAGATGGTTGTTTTAGTATTTCTTTTATGTTATAGCCACCTGGTATTGGAAAAGAAGTCAAGGACTTAAAATTAATAGCAGATTTTGGGCAGGAATAAACACATCTCATACAACCATTACAGGAAAGTCTGAAATTAATTTTTTCATTTTTTTCATATATATTTTCTGCAGGGCAATTCTTTATGCAAAGTCCGCAATGAGAACAATTTTCATTGACTTTCAAATCTTTTCCTAGCAAAAAAATTATCCGTGAAATTATAAACATCATACCTTCCATAAGCACCTTAAGTCCAATGCCAGTTTTAAGTGTTCGTTTTTTGCCATGAATCACTTCTTGGCACATTATATCTGCCTTCTTGGCTGTTGCCGCATAGAGCTGTTTGATAATTTCATCATCAAATTTATTCATCCAGTTGCTTCCTATGGAAAATAACCTCTCATAAAACACTTTGTATCCTTTTCTTGAAAGCTTTCTTATAATTGGCTTTGAAGCGTTATAATTAATAGGTGTTACGCCACCTGCAGTTCGGAAAATAAATGTCTTTTTGTATTTTTGTTTAGGAAGAAGTTTAATAAAATGACGTACAATATTTGGAGTGCCAAACCCAATAACTTGGCACCCAATTCCAACTAAATCGTATTTTTCAAGGTCTATTTTAAGATTATTCTTTAATACATCTTCAATCCTTATTACAGTAACATTGTATTGGTAATTAAAGAACCCTTCCTTAATCATATTGGCAACAATCTCAGTGTTTCCTGTGCCTGAAAAGTAATAAATCACAACTGACTTCATATTATATCACCCCTACCTTTGCTTTTTTTCTCATTATTAGTCTTACAACAAGTGAAATAGGTACAGTAAGTATCCATATTCCATATACTATGAACTTTAATCTGGTTACACTGCTTGCTGCTGTTATAAGGGATAATAACATTGATGGAAAACTATTTAATAAAATAAGTATAATAATGTTTTCTATAACATCAAAAAAGGCACGCAAATAAGCTATATACAGTAAAACATGCCACTTACTATTTAACACAGCTTTGCCCATAATGAATTTCAAAATATAATTCTGTACTATTGCAAACACCACAGTAAATATAAAGTCATCTAGTAAATACTTTACATAAATTGACCTACCCTCTGCACCCAAAGTTGTAAACAGTTGAAACACATCGCTGGCACTATATCCAAACCGCATATCCAACACATTTGCTCCATTACTATAAATGAGAAAACCTGTTTCAATTTTTCTCATAATAACCAATGCCGAAACTAAGACCAATATAACTAATAACCTGATTATATAAATTTTATTAAGTCTGATGTTTCTCTCCACTTTGCACTCTCCTTCACTCTCAATTGCTTGACTAAATTTATTTATTAAAGTATACTATCGGTATACTAATATACTGGTAGTATACTTATTTCTTATTTCTTTGTCAACAGATGGGAGAGATGTTTTTTGAAGGAATTAACTAGACGTGAGCATGAACAGTTAGAAAGAAAAGAAGCCATTATTTCCAAAGCTGAAGAACTATTTTGTAAGTATGGATTTGAAAAAGTATCTATGGACACTCTAGCCAAGGAATGTGAATTTACTAAGAGGACAATTTACAGATATTTCACCTGCAAAGAAGATTTATTTTTCGCCGTTGCATTAAGAGGTTATAACCGTCTTTTTGACATGATGAAAAATGATATCCAGAAAGGTACTACAGGCTTTGAAAAAATACGTTTATCTTACTATACCTATTATGATTATTTTTGCAAATTTCCTGAACTGATACAATTAATAAATATGAGTGGAATTATAAAATCCAGATCTGTAGGTATGAACGTTCCTTATCGTAATAAATTTACAGATTTAGACAAATGTTTATTTGAGGAACTAATAAAGACGTTTCATGAAGGAAAAACTGACGGGAGTATTCGTTCTGATTTAGAAATATCTGAACTTGCCTTTTCCTCAGTTTTTGTTGTTACAGGTTTTTTCCAATTGCTTTCTTTATCAGGTAATACCTATACAAATCACTTTGGTTTAGATAAGAAACAATTTGCCAAATTTACAATAGAAATGTTAGTAGATTTTCTCAAGAATAAATAGCCTATAACTCAATATTTAAAAAGGGTGGTCATTTTATCATATTATGTCCACCCTCTCTTTTGAGAATTCTATATATATGCTTGTACCAACATTCAACTTGCTTTTTACATTAATTTTTCCATCGTGTGCTTCTATTATTTGCTTTGCAATTGCCATTCCAAGGCCTGAACCTTTAACATTTACAGAAGTACTAGTTCCCCTATAATATCTTTCAAAAAGCTTTTTCACCTCTTCCTCTGACATGCCCTTTCCATTATCATCAATATTTATATATATTTTATCTTCCTTTTTTATAGAAACTCTTATTTCAGTATCTGGAGAATTGTGAATTACTGAATTATAAATCAAATTAGTGAAAGCCCGTCTTAAAAGTGTATTGTCAAAATTAAAATCTACAATATCTTCTACACAGTTAAAAATAATATTTCTTTTTTCATATTTAGGATTATTCAATATACTTATAACTACTTCCTTTAATAAACGCACTAAATTTTGACTTTGACGATTTATAGGAAACATTCCATTTTTCAATTGATAAGTAAAATTCAAATTTTCAACTATGCTCTCTAAATTTTCTGCATTTCTAAGTATTGTTTTTCCATACTTTTTTGCATCCTGAGATGTAACATCATACTTAGGATCACTCAGTATTTCTGCATAACCTTTTATTGGAGATAGTGGAGTTTTTAAATCATGTGAAATATTGGCTATCCACTCCTCTCTTAAAGTTTGATTCTTTTTTCTCTCATCTTCGCTGGCTTTAAGTTTACTATCTAAAATATTAAGACTGCATTTTATATCCTTATACGTTCCTTTTTCCTTCATGGGAATATAATCATTTGAAGCAAGTCTTCTTATGCCTGATGTTATATTTAACAATGTGCGATTCATCCATATACCATAAACTGCAGTAATAAGTATAAGTACTATAAATAATGCCAATATAACAAACTTTATCTTTAAAACCTTGTTATAATTCATGTATAAGGTTATTTTTGATATTTTTGCAGGAAAACCTATAATGTAAGTCCACTTTTCTCCGCTGTTATTAACACTTCCAACAAACATAGTATGTTCCCCTGCATTATCTCCATTTTTATATAACTGCACAGTATCTATTGGAGAATAATGTTTTGGGGCACTTTTAGGTTCATTATATTCTAAAGCCACATCTCCATTTTTATCAACAATTTGAAAAGAAAGCTTGTACTTTTTTAATTCACCTACTGCTGAATCCTTAAGTTTTGGTTTACCTTTATCAAAACTAATTTTTTTATAAAAATTAGATGTAAAATATGCAGGCCAGCTGCTCCAGTTAGCATAACTATTCTCGCTACTTATATTAACATTCAATAGATAAAGCCCTATCCCTAAAAAAATTGAAATTAAAATTAGAAAGGCAATAAAAAACTTAAAATATAAATTAAATATTATCTTATATCCTGATTTTTTCATCTATTCATTCCTCTTTACAAGCTTGTATCCAAGTCCTATTACAGTAACTATAATTTCCGGTTTAGAAGGATTTTTCTCAAGCTTTTCTCTTAAATGTCTTATATGAACGGAGATTGTATTATCATATCCAAAATAATCATCTCCCCATACTACCTCACATAATCTTTCCTTATTGACTATTTTATTTGAATTTTCTGCCAGATATAAAAGAAGCTTATATTCCTTTGCTGTAAGTTTTACTTCTGAACCATCCTTATATACCTGACTGTGCAACTTATCAATAGTAATGCTGCCAATGATTATATTCTCATTTTCACTACTGCTGTCTTCCTTTATACCATCATACTGCTGTCTTCTAAGCTGTGCCTTAATGCGAAAGGCAATTTCTCTTGGACTAAAGGGTTTTGTAATGTAGTCATCTCCTCCCATACTCAGTCCAACGATTTTATCAACATCGCTATTTTTTGAAGATAAAAATAAAATTGGACAGTAAGAAAATTGCCTTATTCTTTTACATACCTCTATTCCATCAATGTCTGGAAGCATTATATCAAGTACTACTATATCAGGCCTTTCATTCTCACATATTTTTATACCATCTAATCCGCAGTGAACTTTTCTAATATTCTTAAATCCTTCCTTTAATAGAATATCCTCTATTAAATCCGTTATATCTTCTTCATCATCTATAAGTAATATTTTTTTATCTGCATTACTTACTAAATCCACCCAAAAACACCTCTTTTATTATTGCAGATAAAAAGCTCAAGTCTAAAATTGAATACGACTTGAGCTTTTTTAACTTTACCAAACTGAATAAATTTATTTATAGACCTATGACCTCTTTCAACTTATTGATTTCTTCTATACTAAGCTTTGTGTATCTTACTATTTTTTCTATGTCTTCGTTATCTAACAACATATTTTTAGCAATTTCTATTGCTTTACCCTTTTCAGCTTGATTCATAGCTTCTTCTTTTTCCTTTTCAAATATTTTTTCTACCTTAGTCATTTTTAACCAACTCCTTACCACATTAGCATATTCTTCGTCAATAAACTTATCTGTAGAAGTTAACACTCCAGCTATAATAAAATACTGATTTCTTTCGTCATTTACTTCTTTAGCTAATTCTATGGTATCTTTAATAAGTTCATGCTTATCCTTTTTGCTTCTCATTAGTGGAAGTAATATTAAATTCATAAGGTCCATGTCTTCTAAAATTTTGTTTTCTTTAATTTTACTTTCAACATCTTTATATATAATATCTCCATCATAATTTTTCATAAACACAGATTTTACGTTTATTCCAACGCTTCCCATACTAAATCTGCTTTCCGCTTTTTCAATATTACTTGCATATATTACTGCCACATTTACTTTTTTAATCTTTCTATTTTCTTCGTAATATTTTCTTGAAATTCTCAAAACATAGTCAATATATTTATACATGTTCTCTGTTATTCTATTATTGCTTTCATATTCAAGCAAAAGTATTGAACCATCTTCCAGTAAAAATACACTGTCAGCTCTACGTTCATCTGCCTTTACTTCTGGGAATTCATTTGGAAGCATCTCAACTATCTTAGGATAATCCAATCCATACATAATTAATGCTTTATCTTTAAACATTTCACTTAGAGTTTTAAAAAGTACATCCTTTGCTTGATATGTTATTCCTTTTGCGGACAAAGCATCATCTCCTTTTATGTTAATTATACAAGATAATTTTTAAATTTTCTATATTTTTCTTTGTATGATTTTCATATAAGATTTAACAGAAAGAAGATAAAAACATAAATAAATTACTACATACACTCCCATTGTCATACCCATCCATTCCAGCTGTGTTATTGAAAAGCCGCAGAGATATTTCATATAGGCCATAAGTGGAAATATACTATGAAGAATACCAAATAAAAGCGGCATTAAAAAAATAAATCCCAGTTGTTTTGATATAATTCTTAAAGTTTCTTTCTTAGTTAAACCTATTTTGGAAAGTACCGAGTATCTATTCTTATCTTCATAAGCTTCTGTTAACTGTTTATAATACATTATACTTCCAGTGGAAACAACAAAGAGTATACCTAGGAATGCACCTATAAACACATAGCTTCCATACAAAGTATGAACCTCAGTATACATATCATAGTAAGAAGAAAAATTTCTGTCCTTTGGCATCATTTGAGAAGCCTCTGTAACAACACTTCCACTTTTTAATGCATTGTCAAAATTATATGCCCTTATAACAGTTGTATTATTTCTATTATCATTTAAAAGCTTATTAAAAAATGTATCTGGTACTACTATAGTTGTTTTTTGAAATTTAACTCCTAAAACACATTTCTTACTTGAGTCGGATATATCAAGTTTATAAGCTTTTCCTCCAATAGTTGCATTAAGCTGATCCCCTGCAAGTCTTCCCCTTGCTTCAACTGAATTGCTTACTTCAATGAAAAAGCATTGATTTTCTTTATTAATTTTAATGTCCTTAGCTCTATCAACAACATCTGTACCATCATTAAAACCTGAATTATTTACAATATCCCTGTACTCAGATGCAGACATTACAAACATATCAAAAGGAGCTTTTAAATCTTTTCCAAAGGGACCTTTATATTTTTGTGTAAGCCCACTTCCATTTATCATTACAATATCTGTTTTATAAGTTGTTTTAATTTCTTTATGATTATTAATAACAGCTTCAACTTTTTTATTTAATTCCTTGCTGCCGCTTTGATACATTATTGAAAACGGACATCCACTTGGTGCAATTTTATCAAGGGTCAAGCTAAGACTAAATGTAAAACATAATGCTGTAATGGCAACAGCAGATACAACAGCTATGGTTGCCAGAAGATTAGAATTTCCTTTAATTCTGTAGATTATTTGAGATACTCCTATTAAATTTTCTCCTTTATAATAAGCTTTTTTATTTTTCTCAAATAGCTTAAAGATATAAATTATGAAATTGTTGAACAATATATAAGTTCCTGCAACAACAAGCAGCATTATAAGGAGACCTTTGTACAGCATCTGGACTCCACCAGACTCCATATTCATTTTTAATACACCAATATATCCGCCGATAACCATTATTAATGATAATAATGCTAAAACTCTAGAAAATTTAGGTTTCTTCTCTCCTTCCTTAGCCGCATGTATAAGCTCTATAAGCCTAAACTTATATATTATTCCATAAGCTTTTATGGAGTTTAACAAAAATATAATCATAAAAACAAAAATCGTCATTAATATAGATCTAATATCAAAAGTATATTGTATAGACTTGTTTGATTTTATACATACATTAAGTATTTTTAAGAAGAATCTGGAGGTAAATGCTCCTAATGGTACGCCAACAATTAAGGCTAATATTCCTAGGAAGATATTTTCGAAGAACATGAGTGTGCCTATTTCTTTCTTCTTCATACCAAGCAATGAATATATAGCAACTTCTTTCTTTTTATTTTTTATAAAAAAGCTGTTAGCATAGCCTATGAAAATAGCTGAAAATATTATAACTACAAAAGCTGCAGCTTTAAAAATAGCACCAACCTTAACCTTGCTTGAGCTAAATAATTGTATTTCGTGATTATAGTATATGGAATAAAATATCATGAGGATAAAAACTGAAGTTACCGTACTTATAAAATAGGAAACATAATTTTTAAAATTGTGTTTTACATTGTTTATTCCAAGATTAAATAGTGTCACTTTCAGCACCCCCTACTTTAGCAAGAGTGCTTAGTATTTTATTATAGAAATCTTTTCTACTGGCTGTTTTCTCAATCTCAGTATCAAGTATTCCATCCTTTATAAATATAATTCTTTCACAGTAGCTTGCTGCAAATGCATCATGAGTTACCATAACAATTGTGGCTCCATTTTCCTTATTTAATAAAGAAAGGTTGTTTAAAAGCTCTGTTGAAGATTTTGAATCCAGTGCTCCTGTAGGCTCATCTGCAAAGACTATTTCTGGATCAGTTATTATAGCTCTTGCCGCTGCAGCCCTTTGCTTTTGACCTCCTGAAACTTCATAAGGATATTTTTCTAATATGTCTTCAATATTCAAGATGCGGCTAATTTTTTTTAATTTCTCTTCCATAGATGCCACATCTACCTTAGATAAAGAAAGTGGTAAAATAATATTTTCTTTTAAGGTTAAAGTATCAAGAAGATTGTAGTCTTGAAAAATAAATCCAAGCTGCTTTCTTCTAAACATTGATAATTCATCTTCATTAAGATTTAAAAAACTTTTTCCATTAAGTTCAATTGTACCTGATGTTGGAGTATCAATAGTTGATATCACATTTAACAATGTGGACTTACCTGCTCCTGAAGGTCCCATAATTCCAAGAAATTCACCCTTTTGAACAGAAAAGCTCACTCCATTTAGTGCATTTGATTTACTTCCACCGTGTTTTGAACCATACACCTTTTTTACATCTCTAACTTCCATTATATTCATTAATATTTCCTCCTGTATTTGACTTCAGTTAGATTGTATATGTATGAGTTTAAGGTGGATTTAATATGATCTTAATTTCATCTTAAGTTTGTTTGACTTTACTCCGTTTCAATTATTGGTATAAGAAAAGATAGCAAAACCTTAGCACAAGGTATTTGCTATCTTTTCAGTTTTGGTTTTCTCATTAGAAAAACAATAGTGAATAGGCAGTCAATTTTATTTACTTTCTCACTGGTCTGATATACTTAAAAAATCGTTCTGGATCATAATACAAATAAATTATTCTACCGGGAGAAGTATCAAAACAGTAACTAGTGCCAGAAAAATCAAAAGTTGCCATTGCCTTTTCAATCTTTTCCTCCACACTACGATTTTCCTGCTCATAATCGAATGGCCCATGTTCAAAAACAATATACTCGGATTCAGGAACATCAATCATAAGCATTTGTGGTGGTACTTCGCCTTTATAATCAATAGGAAGACGTACTCCATAACACTCTGTACGTGGAATACTCCAATCGCAAAGTCTGCCTTCCGGATCATTAATGTACGCCATAATCTGACCGCTGCCGCTGTTAGATTCGCTCCCACCATCATCATCCAATTTGCCCTTGATACTATCCAGTAAGCCGCAGATTGTTTCGCAGTCCTGTCCTGGAATAAGACTTTGCTTTTGCCAAAAATCCCAATATCCATTACTCTCATAGTTTTTAATGTGCAAAAATTTGTGTGCGGGAATGGTTACAAAATAAATTTTAACATCATCTGTAGATTTTATCATACCAATCTCTCCCAATCCTAAAAAGTAGCGGTCGAAAGTGCTTATTTTTGTACGAAGAACGACAGGATTAGGCTTTTTTCTGTATTCACTTGGAGTTACCCCATATGTCCTCTTGAAAGCTCTGGTAAAAGCTTCATGTGATGAAAAACCATAATCAAAGGCAATATCCAAAATGCTTTTTTCACTATCCCGAACCTCTTTTAGTGCAAAGGCTAATTTTCTATGCCCTAGATAATCCCTAAATTGCATACCCGATACTTCTTTGAATTTCCTCGTTGTATAAAATTCAGAATAACCCAGCCTTCGAGAAAGAAAGCATAGTGTCAAGGCTTCATCATTATAATTTTTAATACATTTGTCAATTTCATCAACGATTATTTGAATTTGCTTCTGCCACTCGTACATTCGTCTGTTCACCTCGTTTCAACCGTCCTACACATTTATTATAAAGAAGTAAAGAGATTACCGCTTGATTTTATTTGCTGTTATTTTATTTTTCTCTTTTAAGTTCTGCATCTTTGCTTATTTTCACCGTAATCTTCATGCTAAATCCCCATATTTTCATTTCTATCATAAATATTATATACATTATATTTACTATCCCAAATATATCTTTAATTTGATTATTATGTACATTTCTACAGAAAACTAGATTTCCTCTAAATTATGGTTATAATGCATAAAATAACAAATCTAATTTACATATATAGAATCATCAAAATTAAACCTCTAAGGAAGTAGAAACTATTGCCTTTTCTTTGAGAAATGTTGTATATAAAATGTATATTATTGATATTAGTAAAAGCAATCACAAATATTTTCAAAGCTAAACAAAAATACCACAAGGTTCAGCTTGAATAATGTGGTGTTCAATTAAAATATTCAATTTTTATAATCGATTCATTAAAAAAGACAATTGTTTATGCTAATCTAATATTAGGTCAAGTGCTCATTGAAAACTAGGTCACTTAACGAAGAAATTATGATATCCTATTAGCAATATGCTAATAGGAGGATAGCGGGAAGTGATTAAATTGTTACAGAAACAGAAAATTATTTTAAAACACATTGAAGGAATGAGCAATAGAGCCATTGCAAGGGAGTTACATATTAGCAAGGATACCGTCAACAAGTATATTAAAGAATATCAGAATCAAAAGTCAGAATTACTACAAACTAATCCAGAAATGGACCCTTCAGAGCTTATTCAAGCAATTGTAGAGAAACCTAAATACAATTCTGATGGACGCAGACCTACTAAAGTAACACCTGAAATGATGGAGGAAATTGAAGTCCTTTTAGAACTCAACCGTAAAAAACGTGCAGAAGGAAGACAAAAACAAACTCTCAAGAAACTTGATATACATGAAGAATTGTTAAAAAAAGGGTTTAATATAAGTTATGCCACTGTAAAACGTCTTGTAAAAGAGATATGTGAAAAACACAAGGAAGCCTTTATTCGCCAGGAATATGATTATGGTGACGTGTGTGAATTTGACTGGGGAGAAGTTAAACTTAATATAGGTGAAGAAGGCTTTAAAAAATATCAGATGGCAGTATTTACTGCTGCTAAAAGCAACTATCGCTTTGCAATGTTGTTTAAATCACAAGATACTCCAGCATTTCAACAGGCACATGCTGATTTTTTTGAACACTGTCAGGGTTCTTTTAGAAGTATGGTTTATGACAATATGAAAGTTGCAGTTAGAAAGTTTGTCGGGCCCTATGAAAAAGAACCAACAAAAGCTCTTATGGGACTCTATATATATTACGGATTCAATTTTCGATTTTGCAACATTGCTGCTGGAAATGAGAAAGGACATGTAGAGAGAAGCGTTGAATTTGTAAGAAGAAAAGCATTTAAAATTAAGGAATGTTTTGACTCTATTTCAGATGCTAACAAGCATCTATTAGAATGCTGTATGCAGATAAATAGTAAACCTATTTCTAATGATACAGTTCCATTAGAAGTATTTCATCAGGAAAAAATGCATTTAAATCCACGCTTGCCTATATTTGAAAGCTGTATTGCCCTAGAATATAGAGTAGACAAATATTCGACTATTATAATAAGTCAAAATCATTATTCAGTACCTGATTTCCTTGTTGGGAAAATGCTGCTAGTTAAAGTATATACAGATAAAATTGTTATTTATCATGAAAATATCATTGTTGCAGTTCATAAAAGAAACTATCTTAATCACAGCTGGAATATTCAGCTCAAACATTATCTTAAAACTCTATATAAAAAACCAGGTGCCCTACATAAAAGCACAGCACTGCTTCAAGAGGACACCAAAATACAAAACATATTCAACAAATATTATAGCAAAGATGCAAAAACATTTCTAGAAGTTTTAGAGATTATCTATGAAAGAGGTGTTGATGATGTTGCCAGTGCCTTAATAAAATTAGAAAGAATATCGCCACTGGATATGAGTAGAGATAAAGTGATGGCTATTTGCGATTATACTTCACAAACTAAATACAGTACTAGGAAAAACTATACAGATACCCTGTCGGAAAAGTCAAGGACAAGCCTTTCTTTGTACAATAAGCTTGCTAATCTACAATTTGAAAGGACGGTATAGGGATGAAAATAAAATTCAATGAAGAGATTAAAGAATTCTGCAATATACTCAAACTCAGAGGAATACATGACCACTTTGAGGAAGTTATTGAGGAATCCAGAGATTATGAAGAATTTTTGCACAAACTACTGCTGCTTGAGATTGATGAAAAAGATAAACGTGGAGTTGAGTGCCGGATACGTAATGCAAAGTTTCCATATAGAAAATACCTTGATGATATTGACATAAAATATCTGCCTGAAGGTATGCAGAAAAAGCTTCCTGAACTCAGTACTCTGGCATTTATAGAAAAAGGTCAAAACGTAATTTTAGTAGGTAATCCAGGTACAGGTAAAACGCATGTAAGTATAGGACTAGGTATAAAAGCTTGTATGGAAGGATACAAAGTGTTGTTTACCACTATTCCATTGCTAATAACTAAGCTTAAGGAATGTAACAGCCAGAAAACATTAACTTATTTTGAACGTAGATTTGAAAAGTATGACTTAGTAATAGCAGATGAACTTGGATATATTTCTTTTGATAAAGAAGGTGCTGAGCTGCTTTTTACAAATCTTTCTTTAAGGGCATCAAGAAAATCAATAATAATAACCACCAATTTATCCTTTGACAGATGGGAAGAAATATTTGCTGACCCAGTTATAACAAGTGCTATGGTAGACAGGCTTACACACAAAGCACATATCATAGACATGACAGGTGACTCCTATAGACTTCATGAGTCTCTTAGCCAATGCTAAAATTTAGCACCTATGAAAATTCATAGGTGTAACATCTTATAATTAGTGACCTAAAATTCAATGAGCAGATGACCTAAATTTCACTTGACATATACAACAATTTAGTAAATCATCAGTATCACTTATATTACTCACTTTATTTACTTGAAAATTATACTTAATTTTACTTTCAAGTTCTAATTGTTCATAATAATTTTCTATTTGACGCTGCTCTTCATCATCATCTTCTTGTTTTTTCTTTTGTTTTAATTCTCTAGCTTTTTCAATTTCAGCTAGTTTCTTAGGTGACGGTACAGAGCCACCACTTTCAACCCATGATCCATCTTCATTAAAAGTTATGGTAGCCGGGGTTTGAATATCACCTCGAGCCGCAAGAAAACTGTTATGAGCAGGCTGCTGTGCAAAAAAATCTTTTATAACACTGTCAACATACTTCTTTTTTTCTGGATTAGCAGCCATTTCTTTCTGCAATTTAAGTGGTATTGTTATAGTTGTCATTGTTCAAAATTCATCACAAACAACACTTGTAGAATTATGTTTACCGTCTAAACTGCTAATTAAGTTTTGTTCATTCATTATTTCGTTAAAATCATACTTACCATTTACCTGCTGCTTTAAGTTTCTTTCTAAGTTAAAACTATTGTTTAACAGATTGCTTACTTTTTCCATGACAAATTCCACCTTCCATAAAATATACGTATAATTTGCTGTATCTTTTCACAAATATTATTCGTAATACTTACTCCATAGTTATTACATGTCTGTAGTAACTACAAATTTAATGACAGTTTTGACTAAATACGTAAAAATTATATCATATTTGTAATACTATTACATAAATATGTTAATGAAATTTTTGTTGGCGAAATTAATGATTATAATTTAAATCAGCTTTACAACAAATTTAGAAAGCAGCATAATATTGTTTCTTTGTAAAAATAAGAAAATGCCCTAAAAGTACACCATTGTCATTACTTTTAGGGTACAGTAAGTTTACTTCACATTTTTACGCTTTTTTACACTAGTTTCACCTTTAACTTGAATAGTATTGTTATCACTATTTTTCTCTTTTGAATCAACTTTATTATGTACTTCAACTGTTCTATCATCTGCATTAGGCTTATTCTCTGTAGATTTTACTGGATTATCTTTTTTCTTGATTTTATCCAATTGCTTTTTATATTCTCCAATTCCTTTTTGAATTAACTTTGCACTTTGTGATGTTTTTTTTATCTCAGACGAAGTATAATTTAATGCTATTTCAGCTTGTCCCATATTTCCTTTTGCTTTAGCCTTTTTATATTCAGAATATGCAACTCTTCCATTCCTTTGATGAAACGAAGCTGACATAAGTCCCATCATAATTTCTTTATTTATACCCTGAGATTTGTCATAAGCTTCTTCTTCCGTTTCTTGTTTAGTATCTTCTTTAGTTTCTGATTTTTTATCCAACTTATTAGACTTTTCTTCTAACAAACGTTTTTGAATTTCCTTAATTGACTCATCTTTTGTTTCTTCAGAAACATCACTTTCCTCAATTTTTTTCATTTGCTGCTGCAGCTGTAATTTTTCTTTATCTAGAGGACTTGACTTACCAGTGCTAGTACTATTTGCTTTATGTTTCATATTATTAATCATTGTATTTGATATAATATTTATTTTCATGTATATACCTCCATTTTGTCAAATAAAATTATATATAAATTCTCGGAAAGTATTTACTTAAAATAATATATATTGTTGTGAACATGCTTTTATTTGTAGTGAATATATATCAAATTTGAAACATAATATTTAATATAAACATATTTTCTCTGCTTTCAATATATGTATTTCCAAAATATTTATCCGCAATATTTTGTATGTTCATCATACCTATTCCATGATTTACATAATCACATTTATCAGTAGAAATATGCTTCTCTTTTATATAGCCTTTCATACTATTTTTTATTTCAAACACTATAAATGATTTATTAATAGTACTCGTTATATGTATATATTTTTTTATGCTATTATCTGTAATTTTTTCACAAGCTTCTATCGCATTATCCAGGGCATTACCAAGTACTATACATAAATCGAAAGGATCAACTTTTATTTTATTAGGTATCTTGGCATCACACTTAAAATCTATCCCTTTGTCTATACTTATATTATATTTCTCACTTATAACGGCATCTGCAAATGAATTTCCTGTACTTACCCTTAAACTAATTTTTTCTAATGAACTGGTTATTTTTTTCAAATAACTCTCTGTACTTTTTATGTCACCCTGAAGTAATAAGTTTTTGATACAAATCAAATGATTATTTATATCATGTCTAAATGTTCTTGTATTTCTAATTTGTACTTGTAAATCTTTGTAATGCTGAGTTTGTATACTAAACTGTTGTTTTAAAAGTAATTCCCTTTCTCTTATAATACTTTCTTGTGCAATTTTAGCTAAAGTTATTACTGTAAATACGGCACAAATTAATCCAGTGAATGCAAAACCCAACATTTTGATATTACCTAGTAACGAATTTCTCATATTATTTTTATAATATAGTTTAAAATATTCACATATTAATGATACTATGAATACATTAGGGACAACAAAAAATATCGTATACTTAAAATTCTTAAATTTATAATCAAAATAATGATTTTTCACTATAAAATTGAGTATTAAGAGATACAACAATTGTAAAATAATTAAAAATATATAATTAATTATTGCTCTCACTTGTTCTGTTTCATAAGATGAATTTGCTATAATAACGTAATAATCTATCATATAAGTCACAGGAATTGTGACATACTGAATAAGCTCATTAAAACAAACATATGCTATAGTTATTATGATTTTTTTTAAGTATGTACCTTTACAAAATATTAAAGAAAAGATAAAAATCCATATAGCTGTTGGTATCCATTGATACACACTTTCAATGCTAAATTTACTTACAATTAGAAAAGGTATATTACATGTTATTAGCATCAATACAATTACATACCAAGATTTTACTTTAAATCTTAAAAACTTTTCTAGTAATATATATGGAATAAAGAAATTCAGTACACATGAAGCAAAAAATAATAGATTCTTTATTATACTAAAAATAAGCATATTCTATACTCTGCCTTTCTTTATATATCTTAAAAAGGCTCTAGAAAATTCATCATATTTACCTTTTGCTAATATTATTTTTGTATTATTATCAAGCACTATTTCAGTCTTATTAAATTTCATTACATATTTAAAGTTTACTATGTAACTCCTATGACACCTAAAGAAACTTTCTTTAGGAACCTGTTTTTCTACATTTGCTATCTTATCATAATACTGTATAATTTGTTTTTCAGTATGTATACTTATAATTCTATTTTGTACCTCAAAAAAACTTATATCATCTAAAAGTACCTTTATTGTAGTATTTTTTCCCTTATTAATTATAATGCACTTTTCATTATTTTTTTCATCATCAAACATCTTTAAAATTCTATCTACAACTTCTAATATTTTTTTCTCATCTATAGGCTTTATAAGATAATGAAATGCACATACATCAAAGGCTTCAAAAACATATTCTCTAAAAGCCGTTATAAAAATAATCTTGGTAGTATTATTGCTTTTTCTTATTTTCTTAGCTATATCTATTCCAGAAAGCTTGTCCATTTTTATATCTAAGAACACAATATCAAAATAGTATCCAGAAGAAATCAATTTTTCTCCACTACTATACTCTTCTATTTCATAACAAACATTGTCATAATTATTTTCTAAAACATTTCTAACTTTCTTTACAATATCTATCCTCTGAAATACTTCGTCATCACAAACTGCAATTTTAATCATAAGTACTTTCCTTTCTATAAACATCTTTTATTATTTTATCATATATCCTATAGATAGAGGTTTACACCCCCCACATAAGTATTTTTTATCTTGTTCCAAATTCATTACAAACGCTTCTTCATAAAACCAAAAAAAAATTTGTACTTCTCCATAATTTGCTGTAAATTAATAATTATTAATTTACATATTTTAAGGAGTAAAGATATGAAGGGAACTATTCAAAATTTAAATATAAATGAGCATCATTGTTCACTATACCTTCCACCTGACTACAATATACTTGATGTTAATTATCCTGTTGTATACATTAACGGAGATAACAATATTGAAGAAATGCTAAATTCCATAGAATCTCATTTTGATGTAGACTGCAGTGCTTTTATACTTATAAGTATTGAATCAAAAAATTGGAATAATGATTTTTCTCCATGGCCTGCACCAGCTTTAAGCAAAAACAGAGAAGACTTTAGTGGAGGTGCATATGAATATCTAAGTAACCTTACTAAGCTTATCAAGCCTTTTATAGATACACATTACAGGACAAAAACTCAACCTGAAAACACTGTACTGATTGGATATTCCCTAGGTGGGCTTGCAACTTTATACAGCCTTTACCTATCTGAAACCTTTGGAAAAGTAGGAAGCTTATCTGGTTCATTATGGTATGATGGGTGGATTGAATTCATGAGTTCCAATTCTCCTATAAATACTGCTGCAAAAATATACCTCTCTCTTGGCAAAAGTGAAGAACGCAGTCGAAATCAGCGCATGGCCAAAGTTGGAGATTGCACTAAAAAGACCTTTTCTATATTGTCAAAACAACTTGTATCTACACAAAACATAACACTGGAATGGAATAATGGCGGCCATTTTACTGAAATTTCCAAAAGATTTAGTAAAGCACTGTTATGGCTTATGCATATATGATAACAAATGGATCAGGATTCATTTGTTGGTGTAATGGTACATTTGTAGTTATAGCTCTTTCTAGCATTTTAACACCTTCCTAAACTATAAAAAGGACCTAGTTACCTCAATAACTAGATGCCCTTTTATCTCACCTTACATTAACAATAGACTTCCACTATACTCTTTTTTCTGTCCCCTATAGTTACAGCCGCTTCTTTCAGCTTTCCTAATTCATTACTTAATTTTCTAAAATCAAATATTAAAAGATACCCTTCATCAAGTCCATATTGCTCTAAGTATTCTCCTAATTGTACTAAACCCTTTTGATGATACTCCTCACCATTCCACCTTTTAAGTTCTAATATATACATTTTTTTATTAAATAAGATAGATATGACTGTTTCAATCCCAATGAAATAAGAGCTGGCCACATAATGGGTATTAATTCCACCACGTAGCCAGTTTTTACACCTATGTCCACTGTACCCATATTCTAGCTGTTGTCTGAGGACTTTTTGTTTAAACTTATGAGTTTAAACAAAATAATCAATAGTGCAACTCCTGCTATTGCAGATAAAATATATCCTATACTTTCAGGAATTCCATTAACTGAATATTCTGGCATTATCGCATTAAAATTAAATCCTTCTTTCATTGCTTTTGGAACAAAACCTACAACATTTTTTATTTCATCTGTTCCCCATTCACCCCATGCAGTTCCTTTAGCTAAAAGTCCAAGGGGTGTAAATACAATAAGTGCAATTATTAAGCCATAAATAGGTTTTGCTTTTTTAGCAGAACCTTCATAAATAACATCTGGTGAAACCTTTTTAACATAAGCATAAACTCCTGCAGTAATTACTCCTTCCAATACTCCTGCTACTAAAATATGAGGAATTATCATTGCTGGAATAGATATTGATAAAGGATAGGGACTATACAATGGCATACCCACAGCATCTTTAAACAGTAAAGGTTGAATACCAAATTCAATTGCTGTACAAAAAGCTGCAATGTTGATTCCAATATAAGAACTTATAAAGGCAGATATGTAGCTTTTTTTTTCACTTTTTAATCTTTTATTAAGAAATACATATATATAGTATCCGGTAAAAGGCAAAATAAATGCTATGTTGAAACAGTTTGCACCGAAGGATAAAATACCTCCATCACCGAATAATAATGCTTGTATTAAAAGAGCCGTTGAAACTGAAATACATGCGGCTTCCGGTCCTAAAAGAATTGCTACTAATGTACCTCCCACAGCATGACCAGTTGTACCTCCTGGTAATGGTATATTAAACATCATAATTAGAAAGGAAAATGCTGCTGCTATTCCCATTAAAGGCACCTTTCTCTTGCTTACTTCCTTTTTTACTTTTTTTACCGCTCTTCCCCATATGGGCAGCATAACAGCCCCCATAATAACACATGTTGATGGGCTCAAATAATTGTCTGGAATATGCATAAATAATACCTCCCTTTATTTACAGACGTAATATACCCAAGATAAAACGTTTTTATACCTTCCACCTAACTACAACTTGATGCTAAATATCCTAGTATTACAAATTCATTACATATACATTTTTCTAGTCTAATTTCAGTTTGCGAACACTTGTTCTTTTATAAAAAATGAGTTATAATTAATTCATAGAAATACAAAGATTGGTGATGAAGTATGGAAATAGGTGAAAAGTTAAGAATTTTATCTTCTGCAGCCAAATATGATGTATCTTGTTCATCTTCCGGCTCAAATAGGCATTCAAAAAAAGGCAGTCTTGGTTCAGCAGATATAAGCGGTATATGCCACAGTTTTACTCCAGATGGACGGTGTATATCCCTGCTCAAGATACTTTTAACAAATTGCTGCATATACGATTGCTCGTACTGTATCAATAGAAAATCCAATGATATTGAAAGAGCTTTTTTTACTTGCGATGAAATTGTAAATCTGACCATGAATTTTTACAGACGTAATTATATAGAAGGTTTATTCTTAAGTTCATCAATTGTGAAAAATGCCGACTTTACAATGGAACTGCTTACAACTGTTGCTTATAAACTAAGAAATGACTATAACTTCAGAGGTTACATTCATATGAAAGCAATTCCCGGGGCTGACAAAGACCTTATAAAAAAGGCTGGTTCCCTTGTAGACAGAATGAGTGTAAATATAGAACTGCCATCAGCAAAATCACTTAAACTATTGGCACCTGAAAAAAATAAGCATGATATTTTTAAACCTATGGGTGATATTAAAAATAATATTGTTGCAAATAAGTATGACCGTAGAAAATATAAAAATTCACCTGTATTTGTTCCTGGAGGACAAAGCACCCAACTTATTGTTGGGGCTACAAAAGAAAATGATTTAAATATACTAAACTTAACAGAAAACTTATATAACAAGTTTGATCTAAAAAGAATTTACTATTCCGCATATGTTCCTGTTAATAGTACTCCCAATCTTCCAGATATTAAAACTCCACCTACTTTAAGAGAGCACAGGCTGTACCAAGGTGATTGGCTGCTGAGGGTTTATGGATTTAAAGCAGAAGAATTATTAAATGAAAAAAATCCTAACTTTGATATCAACTTTGATCCTAAAACGACCTATGCCTTAAATAATATTCATCTATTTCCTATTGAAATAAATAAGGCTCCTTATAACATTCTTATAAGGGTTCCTGGAATTGGAATACGTGGTGCACATAAGATAATAAGTGCTCGCAGAATTGGTTCACTGGACTTTTTTGATCTAAAAAAACTTGGCATAGTCATTAAAAGAGCACAATATTTTATTACTTGCAAAGGCAGATATTATGGAAATGTGAGATTTGATGATATGCGAATTAAGAAGGCTCTTTCTCCTGAAATTGATTTAAATTCAATAGATAAGGGAAAACAATTAAGTTTCTTTGATAATATGGATAATTTAACTATCCCTAAAATTTCATCGAATAATAAGCTGCTTTTGTTAAATGATAAGTCCACCTCAATTACTGGTGAATTATAGGAGGTTATGTCTTGAAAGAATATATATATGATGATACTTTTGAAGGTTTACTTACAGCTATTTTCTATGCCTACAGCTGCAAAGGAGATTGCATCATAACCAAGTCAAAAGACTATATACCTTCATTTCTCAATGAAATTTTAAATATTTCAACTGAGTACGATAAATTTGATAGAGTTTATAAGAGCATCATAAAAAAACTTAACAGAAAAGTTTTAACAAATATTTATTACTTATATCTTTGTGGAATACCAGATTCCAATTCCATTGCTTTAAAGTATCTTAAACTTTGCTATAAATATGGTACAAATATTAATTTGGCTAAAAATAATGATATTATAATTCTAGTTGATAAATATATTAGAAAAGTTACTGCTGAAGCTCATAACTTCAATGGATTTGTAAGATTTAAAGAAATAGCACCCTTAAGTTTTTATGCTCCTATAGAACCTGATCATAATATTTTACCATTGATACTCAATCATTTTGCAAAAAGATTTTCCGATCAGAATTTTATAATTCATGATTTAAAAAGAGAGCTTGCAATAATATACAACAAAAAGACCGCTATCATAACTGAATTTAAAAAGGAAGATGCTAAAATTTTAAACTCAGCAGATGGCAAATTTGAAGCTCTCTGGAAAACTTTTTATAAATCCGTCAACATAGAAGAACGTAAAAATTTAAGGCTGCGCAGCCGCTGCATGCCCAGAAGATATTGGAATCACCTTACAGAATTTAAATAATAAAAAGCTATACAAGTATTCATAAAATTGGTAATATAATATTAGAAGAAAAACAACTTTACATTTGTACAAATCAGTGTCGAGTTAACCACTTTGAAATATACTCATTCAAAGCGGTTTTTTTGTTTTTTAAGGGGGTTTTATTATGAAAGCATTACTTTTAAAGAATATTGGAACTGTAGTAACATTTAATGACAAAGATGAAATACTTAAAAATGTAGACATATTAATAGAAGGTCCAAAAATAACTTCAATAGGCAAGAACCTTAGTGTACCTGATAGAGCAGAGCTAATAGACTGTACCAATCTTATAGCTTTGCCCGGATTTGTAAATACCCATCACCACTTATATCAAACATTATTTAGAGGAATAAAAGAAGTTCAAGAAAAGCCACTTTTTCCATGGCTTATTGGATTGTACGAATTTTGGAAAAACATAACTCCCGATGCAGTATATTATGGTGCTTTAGTTGGTTTTAGTGAACTATTAAGAACCGGATGTACCTTAACTTCAGATCATCACTATGTATTTCCAAACAATCAGCCTCAAACTTTAATAGATGATGAAATCAGAGCAGCAAAAGAAATAGGAATTCGTTTTACTGCAACAAGAGGCTCCATGTCTTTAGGCAGGGATCAGGGAGGACTTCCTCCAATGACAGTTGTTCAAGAAGAAGATAAAATATTAGAAGATAGTGATAGACTTATAAGCAAGTATCATGATGCAAATGATTTTGCAATGACAAGAATCGCACTAGCACCCTGCTCACCATTTTCAGTTACGAAAGAGTTAATGCTTGAAACGAAGGATTTAGCTAGAAAAAGAGGGGTTATGATGCATACTCACCTTGCAGAAACGCTGGATGAAGAGAAATTTTGCATTGAAAAATACGGAAGAAGACCTTTTGAACTTATGGAAGAACTTGAATGGGTTGGCTCTGATGTTTGGTATGCACATGGTATATATCTTAGCGATGAAGAAATAGATAGATTAAATGGAACAGGTATTGCACACTGTCCTTCATCCAACATGAAGCTCAGCAGTGGAATCTGCAGGACTTCTGAAATCGTTCAAAAAGGCGGAAAAATAAGTATAGGGGTTGATGGAAGTGCTAGTAATGATGGTTCTAATATGTGGGAGGAAGTTAGACGTGCCTACCTTCTAAACCATTTAAAGTATGGAACAAAAGGACTTAATGCTTATGAAATATTAAAGATTGCAACAAGAGGTGGAGCAGATGTGCTTGGAAGAACTGATACTGGAAGGCTAGATACCGAAAAAGCTGCAGATATAATATTATTTGATCTTAGCGGAATTGAATATGCCGGATGCCATGATCCACTTGTTTCATTAGTATGCCTTGGGAACTCAAGTTATACCAAAATGACCATTGTTAACGGAAATATAGTTTCAATAGATGGAAAGCTTATTACCATGAATACAGATGAAATAGCAAAAAACGCTCATAAAATTGCTCAAGATATAGTTAAACATGAAAGAGAAAATAATGTGTAAGTCAATGAAAAATTTCTTTTTAAGAGAACGTACCCAGATTTGTGTAAATCAAATCTAGGTACGTTCCCGATTCCTTAGATAGGATTCATTATCTAAGGAACCTGCCTCTTTGTCTGATAAACAAAGTTCTAATCATCAGATAAAAAATATCCGCTCCATCTTTGGTTTGTTATTTTCTTTCAAGCCCTTATAAAAAGGTCTTGTAGTCATCGTAATTCTTTTTTAAAAGTTCCGGAGTGTTTAAGCCATATGGACATTTGCTCATACACTTGTTACAGTGAATACAATCCTCTATTTTTTTCATCTTCTCCTGCCACTCCTTTGATAGATATACATTCTGCGGTGCACGGCGGAGAAGAAGACTCATCCTTGCACAATCATTAATTTGAATTCCAGCAGAGCAGGGCATACAATACCCGCATCCACGGCAGAAATCACCAGATAATTCTTTTCTGTCATGTTCAACCTGCTTTTTCATATCTTCTGTCAAAACTGGTGGATTATCATTATATGACAAGAATTCATCCAATTCACTCTCACGCTGTATACCCCAGATTGGAGCAACATGTTCAAACTTTGCAAGATATGCATATGCTATGGCAGAGTTTGTAATAAGTCCTCCTGATAAAGCTTTCATTGCAATAAAACCCATATTATTTTCCCTGCATGCTTTCACAATTTCTATATCTGCACTGCTTGCAAGATAAGAGAATGGGAACTGAAGCGTATCATATAAATTTGATTCTATTGCCTCTTTTGCTACTGCCAATCTGTGATTTGTAATTCCGATAAAACGGATTTTCCCCTGTTTTTTTGCCTCAAGCATTGCATCATAAAGTCCCGATTCATCACCAGGTTTTGGACAAAATGCAGGATTATGAAACTGATAGATATCAATATAATCTGTCTTAAGACTTTTAAGACTTTGCTCTAAATCCTTCCAAAAATCATCAGCATTTTGTGCTGCTGTTTTTGTACTTATAGTAATCCTATCTCTTATGTAAAAAAAGGCAGCTCCAAGCTTTTCCTCACTGTCCGAATACGCTCTTGCAGTATCAAAATAATTGATACCATTATAAAATGCCTTCTGCAATAAATATACAGCATCTTTCTTTGAAATACGCTGTATTGGAAGTGACCCAAATCCATTTTTACTTACAACTAGTCCAGTTTTTCCTAATGTTACAGTTTGCATATTATCATCACCCTCTCTAAAACTTTAGATATTATTATACACCATTAGTAAGAAAATTTATGATTGATTTTCCAACTTATTATATTTGTAGCTTTTTTCTAAATTTTCAATCTCTAATATGTTTATTCTATTTTAACTCAGAAATCTTATGATATATCTTATTATCAGATATTACCTATCCCTGCTTTGAAGCTATAACTTCTTTTGTAATTTTAATAAACTCGTGACATGCCTTTGTTATATAATCTCCTTTTCTATAAGCCACAGCAAGTATGAAGTTTATGTCATCTATTAAAAAGTAGTTTTTGTAATTGTTTGTGTTAAAAAAACTTATTACACTTTCTGGGACTAAGGTAAAGCCCATACCTGCATTTGCAAGATTATATGCAGTATCAATATTTCTAACTTCAATAATAATATTAGGTTTAAATTGTGCACGTTTAAACAATTCATCTGCGATGAATCTCATTCTATGCCCCGGCTTTATTAAGATAAATTTTTCATTTTTTAAGCAGCTAAAATCTAACTTTTGCCTTTTTTCAAGCTCTGTATGATCCCCTGGAGGAGCTATTAGAAATACCCTTTCAATTGATATAGGTTCATATACTATACGACTATCTTGTGTTGGTAAATGCAAAATGGCAATATCAATTTTTCCTGCTATTAGCAGTTCTTCTAACTGTCTTGCAGAATATCCTTCAATAACAATTTCTACATTAGGAAATTTTTTATAAAATTCAGGCAGAACCAAGGGTAAAATATACCTTTCTGTAGGAACTGGAATACCAATTGTAATACGTCCTTTTCTTGAATCTGATATATCATAAAGTTCCTTCATTAAACATTTCTTTGAATTAAGAATATTTTTAGCTGTTTCAATGTATTTTTCTCCCGCAAAAGTTAAAGTAAGGGGGCTTGTAGATCTATCAAATAGTTTTACTTCTAATTGTTTTTCCAATCTCATAATATACTCACTTAAAGACGGTTGTGATATATAAAGTTTTTTTGCAGCTTTAGAGAAGCTCTTTTCTTCTGCTATAGCTATTACATATTCTAATTGATGAAAATCCATATTAATAAAATCCTCTCTTTATATGAATTTTAACTCATTAAATTAAATTATTATAGTATTATCCTATCAATTATATAACATTAATAGTATTATTCAAATAACATTATTGGATTTATAATAGACTAAGAGTATTAATAAAAAGTATACAGAGACTTTCGTATATTTAGTTTTTACTGAAAAATTTGATGCAATATAAGAGGTAATATAATATGCAACTAATATC